>NZ_SFBY01000083.1:0-2842 GCF_007095505.1 Microcystis sp. M_QC_C_20170808_M3Col | reverse complement strand
CTTAAACTAATAAAACGAAGAGGCTATGGCTTTAGAAACTTTCGGAATTTTTGGGTTAGAAGTATGTTATCTTGGCATCTTGTCTGTTGATTTAGCATAAAGAGTAACGAAGAGCCGTTCTTTTTCGTAGGCACTATCAGCCTCTGAGTTGTCTTGTACCGAGATCATCTTATCGAATTGTTGCCTAAACCTTTCTGGGTTTTCTATCTCTGCAAAAGCTAGACGGAAAATCTCTGCCCATCTTTCTGCATTTTCGTTCTCTTCATTTCCCCATAGTTCAGTTAAAATCTTGGCTGCCGTTTTCTCTAAAGCAGAAAGCTTACTTGCATCTTTGGGAAGCTCGATATGGGGATTAATATGTTTGATGTGAGAGGCGCGGTAGAGGGTTTCTCTGTCGTCATTGCAGATTACCTCGATCAAGCCTTTATCCTGTGCTTGTTGTAATTTTTTCTGATAGTTGGGAACAGATTGACAAACCGCTTCTAAAGCAACCAAAGGGACAGGAATTTCATAGATTAGGCAATTACTGACCACTTTTTCAAGAGCTTCATCCGTCAATAGTTGAGGTTTTTCTTCTAACCGCCAGACTATCTTATTGCGCCAAGTAACATCAGTTTCATTCTCAAATGACCGCAACTTTGTATCTATATTCCCTGCACTTAAAACCTCATTATTGAGCCATTCCAACAGACGGGGGTTGCCATCAGCAAGGTTTAAAGCTCTTTCTATATAGTTTTTATCAATCTTACCCGAACTAAAATGCTCTAACCGCCGCAGTTTCTTTTCTAAATCGGACTCGTTGGATTTGAAAGAGGGTAAAGACTTGAGATGATAAAATTCCTCTAATAGAGGGGAATTAAAGGTATAGCGCGAGGTAATAATCAGGCGATGATAGTAATTAGTTTCCTGTATCGCCCAAACGAGAGCTTGTAATAGTTGAGCTGCCCCTGCTTTAAGGATATAGTCATCGCTGGATGAAGGGCATTTTAAGTTCCACTCGAAATCATCGAGGATGAGCAAAAAAGGCTGGTTTAACTGACCAAAAACATCCCTTAAGCGATAGTCTAGCTCCTCATTAAAATCCAGAAGGATTTGACGTTGTGAACGATCTAATTTTTTAGCTAGGGTATTAACCAAGCTAGTTTGATCAATTTGTTGATGCCAGACAAGCTTAGTATAGTCTGGAAGGCGATCGCACAGACGAGCGGCGAGGGTACTTTTCCCGTTACCACCAAAACCTTGCAGAAAAACGCCGGCCTTATGAATTGCTTTAGGATTATCAAAGGGTTTTTTCAGCACTTGCAAGCAATCCTGAAGGTCACGGCGGCGACCGATAAAAGTTTCCCGTGTGGCTACCCGCAAATATTTCGTTTCTGGGTCCACAAATTGGTCAACAACGGATACGGGAGGTAAAGGTTTTTTCTGTCCTCTCCTTACCAAAGCTTCTGGGATACTTCCCCTCACATAGAGGCGTAAACAATGCCAATCCCTCGCCTGATTTCCTAATAATTTCTGATAGGCAAAAGCTAACGACTCGCTTAAAGTAAAGCCTTGAGAAAGCTTTTCGTAGAGGATGGCCGCCGTGTCAGCAGCTTCCTGATCCCTGACGGGTTGACCCCACCCCAAAACGGTTTTAGCCCCATTTTTTAATAACTTCTCGGCCATCGAAAGGCTCCCATCACCATCGGAGTAGCCTGTCCGACACCCTGATAAAAACAAAAGCTTAGGTAAATTAAACTGTAATTCTCTGGCAATATCTTCGGCGCTAGTATCTTGTCTATCTCCGTATTCCGTCTCGGTAATAAAATAGGGTTTCTCGTCTTCAATTATGGCGTGTCCGCTCAGGTGGATAACATCGAAGTATCCCCTATCTTTACTGGCTATCAATTCGCCTAATTCTTTAATACATCCGCTCTCTTCAACGGTTAAAGATAGGGGTTTTCCTCTAGTTGCTTTGAGGATCTTCCCCTCTTCTGCCTCAAAGTCTAGTATAGGCTTTACACCCTTGGCAGAACTTGCCATGAAAACCACATTTAAGGCTCGATCCTGCGGGTTGTTGTCAACAGTTAACAGCCTTTCATTACCGGTTTTCATCCACCGCATGGGAACAATAGCGGGAAGCTTAGACACCAGAAAACTCTGCCCATCGTGTAATAATTCCCAGGGTAGATGGACTAATCCTTTGCTGGTGCTGATAGCCAGAACTATTTTCTCTCCCCGGTGGCTATCTAATTCGCTCTGGAGGATGCGCTCTGTACCATCTAACCATCGGTACAAACCTTGTCCTGTTTTGGCGTGGTCTTCCGGTAAACGGGTATAGTAATCGGTGTCAGCCTTTTCACTTAGGTTGTCTATTTCATTCAGGAATCTTGTGTAGGTACGAGTCTGGTTGGGGTTATCCCAGAAAAATCGGAACTCAACGCTATTGCTACCGCTCTCCTGAAGATCAATATGCAGTATCTTCATTTTTCTTGTTCCAAGAGTTTTTGTAGTTGCTCTAGGGTAGCATCTTTGAGCAGCAGGCGATCGCCGTTTTTGCTCACAATCAACACCCGTTCGATCTTCGGGGTTTCAGGAGAGTCAATTTTTCGCTTTAATTGGTACAATTTCTCGGCGATGGCGATTGTTCCGCTATTGACATCCTCACCGCCGTGAAACGGACGGTGATTCCCAAACCTCACGATTTAGGTTTCTGCTTCTTTCCCTTGCGGGGTTTCGCACCGGCCTTAACAGATTTACTCTGTTCTGGTCTTATGGTCGCTCTACAGACTGACACCGCAAGTCCTGCGGCCAAAATATTTTTACTAGCGTTAATATCTCGGTCATGGTGTGTCCCACAGTC
>NZ_SFBY01000082.1:0-15061 GCF_007095505.1 Microcystis sp. M_QC_C_20170808_M3Col | reverse complement strand
AAGACCTTAACAGAGTAAATCTGTTAAGGCAGGTGCGAAACCCCGCAAGGGAAAGAAGCAGAAACCTAAATCGTGAGGTTTGGGAATCACCGTCCGTTTTACGGCGGTGAGGATGTCAACATAAAGAGGAATCCTCTCTCAGGTAAGAGCGGTAGTATGGCTTACTCGACACAGCAGTTAATTGAAATCCTCGATCGAGAAATGCACGCCACTTGCAAAGGGGAACGTCTGTTACTCTCCCCGGCGGAGCGCATTGATAATCCAGTGATTGCCAAGGCGATCAATCTAGAAAAGGTGGGCAAAGTCTTCGCCTATCAGGATTTTCGCCGCCAAGTTCACGATTATCAACAACAATATCAGGTTTCGGGCATTATCTGGCGTGTTTGTCAATGGGGCGATCGCACTCTCCGTTATCCCGAAATTCATAATCAATTAGTTGCCGTGGCGGGTGACAAGGAAATTCTCATGGCTGCCAAAGCCTCGGTTTTAGAGTTTTGGAACAGTATTACCCCTAATATGAATTTTTGGTGGGCGCTTAACTCCCGTCGTCCCATTTCTGCCGATTCTCTAGCAGAATTAGTCGCCCAGTCCGAATGGGCGGAATTAGATGTGGCGCGCACAGAATTATATCTCGGCCTCTGTTGGGGTAATCCTTTAGAACACCAGTATCAATGGGCGCAACCCTTTTCCGGTTGTCATCGCATTATCGCCGCCGTCGATGAACCTAGTTCGATTAAGGTCTGAGGGCGATTGATGTCTTGGGAATTATGAATTATGAATTGGGGTGTGGGGTGTAGGGAAGGAAACCTCTTTCATCTCTGGTGGTGAAAATTTTTTCATCGAGACTGACTCCTGATGATCGACTCCTATTGTAAAGTTTTGTTAATTTTTCTGGGATTAGGGCATTTTGTAAAAATAGATACAGAATTGTATGTTATACATATTAGTAAGTGATTAAAAAAGTTCAAAATGCGATTTGCAGATCGGAGGAAATGATTATGTCTACAGAACAACAAGCTCGCGCCTTAATGATGCGTCACCACCGCGCCGTCAAAAATCGTCAACAATCGATGTTAGAGAGAAGTGCTTCTGAAATCGGTATTGACAATGACAATGGCTACGGGGAAACCGTTCAACGTCGCTTCTCGGCCGACTTTTCTTCACAAACTTATTGATCGCTCTGGTGTTACTCTCAGTTAGGGTCTTAGATTTCGCCAAAGTGTAAGCTTTCAATCTTAGAATTAAGTGAACAATCAGCCCACACAAACCGAGATAGGAATGTGTGGGTTTTCGGTTTTTAGAAATCATGGGGTTACGTTTGGGATAGAGATGGTTTTATTTTATTTGCAAGACGAGGCGATATTTAGGTTGTCCAGTTCTCAATTTTTCCATGGCTTCATTCACCTGCGAGATAGGATAGGTTTCTGTAACGGGTTCAATGCCATGGCGAGAGGCAAATTCGATCATTTTATTGATGGTACTGGGACTACCCAAAGGACTACCAGAAATCGATTTTTGACCCATAATCAAGGGAAAAGCGTAGGTAGCCATGGGTTCAAGAACAGCCCCAACAATATGCAGACGACCTTTGGGACGTAAACAGGCGATATAAAGACCCCAATCGAGATTAACGTTAACGGTAGAGATGATGAAATCAAAGTAATTTTGTACCGATTGCAAAGCTTCGGGGTCTCTGGAATTGATAAAATGAGTCGCGCCTAATTCTTTGGCCTCCGCTTCCTTATCGGGACTACTGGAAAAAGCGGTTACTTCGCAGCCCCAAGCTTTGAGGAATTTTAAGGCTATATGTCCCAATCCACCAATACCAATGACACCAACTCGGGCCGTGGGTTTAATATCAAATTGCACAATCGGATTAAAGACGGTAATACCACCACAAAAAAGCGGGCCAGCTTTGGCAGCATCCAACTGGTTCCCCAAGGGAACTAACCAACTATGATGGGCCCGGACTTTTTCAGCAAAACCACCATGGCGACCGACGATAGTTCCTTCGGCAGTGGCACAAAGGTTTTGATCCCCTGACATACAAGTTTCACAGGTCGAACAGGAACGGGAAAACCAACCAAGACCGACTCTTTGCCCTATCTTTAATTCTTTGACTTTAGCACCGAGAGCGGCGATCGTGCCGACCACTTCATGACCGGGGACAAAGGGATAGGTGGTCAGTCCCCAATCGTTATCGAGCATACTTAGGTCACTGTGGCAGATGCCGCAATATTCCACCTCGATTTCCACATCTTCATCCGCTAATATACCCGGATCGTAGTCAAAAGGCTCTAGTTTTCCCCCTTTCTCTCGGGCAGCATAGGCTCTAATCATGATTAAGTCCTCTAGAATGGGTTTATTGGTTATCTTAACCCAAATTTATCGAAAATTCCGGTTAAGAAGATTGGGCGATAATTCCACTGCTAGGGACATCAACATCAAGGAAGTCCGCTCGGGATGATTAAAAAAATCTTAAAAACCGGAATTTTAAGAATAGCCAGAGGCGATCGCTAACTGGCAGCATCAGCAAAATTACTGGTTGTGGGTTACTCTTGTATATAGACTGGTCGCTGGCCGCTTGCGGACTTTACCGAGAAGTTTTGTTAAGATCGGATAAAAATTGTCCTGTTTCATCCTCGGCAAGATTAGACGAGATAAAAAGCCCGTTTCTAATTTGCGGATAATTTTTGTCAGCGATTGTATCCTATTAACTATAGTTATTATCAGAGCGTCATGGGAAAAGTCATCGGCATCGACTTAGGGACAACCAACAGTTGTGTTGCGGTACTCGAAGGAGGTCAGCCGATTATAGTTGCCAACTCGGAAGGGGGAAGGACAACTCCTAGTATCGTGGGATTCGGCAAGGGCCAGCGCCTAGTGGGACAACTGGCCAAACGTCAAGCGGTCACTAATGCCGAAAATACCGTCTATAGCATCAAACGCTTTATCGGTAGGCGTTGGCCAGACACCGAGGTAGAAAGGGGACGAGTTGCCTATCATTGCCAACGCGGTCGCGATGATACCGTCAATATCAAAATTCGCGATCGGGAATTTACCCCCCAAGAAATCTCGTCCATGATCCTGCAAAAATTAAAGGCCGATGCTGAGGCCTATCTGGGAGAACCGATTAACGAGGCCGTGATTACAGTTCCCGCCTATTTTACCGATGCCCAACGTCAGGCCACTAAAGACGCGGGGATAATCGCAGGACTAGAAGTATTAAGAATTATTAACGAACCCACCGCCGCCGCCCTGGCCTACGGTTTAGATAAACAAAACGAAGATCAACATATCCTCGTTTTTGACCTAGGGGGAGGAACCTTCGACGTTTCCATCCTGCAACTAGGGAAGGGAGTCTTTGAAGTGAAAGCCACCGCCGGCAATAACCATCTTGGGGGGGACGATTTTGATAACCTCTTAGTGCGGTGGCTGGTGGAGAACTTTCAAAGCCAAGAAAACATCGATCTAGCCAGCGATCGCATGGCGATCCAAAGACTGCGAGAAGCCGCCGAAAAAGCCAAAATCGAGCTTTCTAGCCTGATTACCACCTCGATCAATCTCCCCTTTATCGCCGCCGACGAAACCGGTCCTAAACACCTAGAATTGGAAATAACTCGCGCTAAATTCGAGGAATTAACCAGAGAATTAGTGGAAAAAACCCTCGAACCCGTACAACAGTCCCTCAAAGATAGCGAACTGCAGCCTAGCGATATCAACCGTGTCATTCTCGTCGGTGGTTCCACCAGAATACCCGCCGTACAGCAATTAATCTCCCGTTTCTTTTCTGCAGGCCAGATCGATCGCTCTGTTAACCCCGATGAGGCCGTTGCTTTGGGGGCGGCGATTCAAGCTGGAGTTTTAGGTGGAGAAGTGGCAGATGTCCTCCTTCTTGATGTCACCCCCCTTTCCCTCGGCATTGAAACCCTCGGCGAAGTCTTTACCAAAATTATCGATCGCAATACCACTATCCCCACCAGTAGATCTCAGGTTTTTTCCACCGCTGCCGATGGTCAAACTTCGGTGGAAATTCATGTTCTGCAAGGGGAAAGGGCCATGGCTCGGGATAATAAAACCCTCGGTAAATTTCTCCTGACGGGAATTCCTCCCGCCCCTAGGGGTATGCCACAAATCGAAGTGGCCTTCGAGATCGATGTTAACGGCATCTTGAAAGTGGCCGCCAGCGACCAAGGCACCGGCAAGGAACAAAGTATTGTCATTAGCCATACTGGAGGGCTGAAACCGAACGAAATTGAAAAAATGCGCCTAGAAGCCGAAAAATACGCCGAATTTGATCGCAGTCGTCTGCAAATGATCGATATTCGCCACCAATCCGATAGTCTTTTCTATAGCTACGAAGTCACCCTCAGGGAAAACAGTGAGTTAGTCGCCCCCGATATCCGGCAACTGGCCGACCAGAAGCGGCAACAGTTGGAAATCGCCCTGCGCGACCCTTCCATATCCTCAGAAAAGCTAAAAACCACCCTGGAAGAATTTCGTCAGATTGTCCTCGAAATCGGTACCCGCATCTACACGGGTAAACAAGAGGAAACCCAACCCCTCAACGGTACTGGTTTTCAATCGATCGATGTCACCGAAAAACTGACCCGACCCACCCGCACCCAAGCCACTTCCTCCAATACCTTCGCCAAGGGGCTAACCCTCTCCCACACTAGAACCAGAACCTATAGTGATCTGGAAACTAAATCCGGGGAATCGGGCAGTGATGATCAGCCCTACGATGGCGAAGAAATGAGTGCCAGTGACTACGAGGCCGTAGATTAAAAAGTGATCAGTGATCAGATGTGAGTTTTCAGCTTTTTTCTCCCCTTCTCTGTGCTCCCTACCCCACTACCCCACTACCCCACTACCCCACTACCCCACCTCCCCACTACCCCACTACCCCACTACCCCACTACCCCACTTCCCAACCCCTAACCCCCAGCAAAAATAGTAGGGATAACCCAACTAAACTATTATGTATAGTTTGTTAAAGTAACAACTAGACTTAAACTTTATTTATAAATTGCCAGCAGAACCATAGTCCCCTATGCCCACTGATTACTACGAAATTCTAGGTGTCTCGCGAGATGCCGGCAAAGAAGACATCAAACGCGCCTATCGTCGTCTCGCCCGAAAATACCATCCCGATGTTAACAAAGAACCAGGAGCCGAGGAACACTTCAAAGAAATTAACCGCGCCTACGAAATTCTCTCGGAACCAGAAACCCGCAATCGTTATGACCGCTTTGGTGAAGCTGGGGTTTCTGGGGGCGCTGCTGGTTTTGATCCCGACAATATGGGCGGTTTCGCCGATATCTTTGAGACAATCTTTAGTGGTTTCGGGGGCATGGGCGGCCAAGCAACCGCCCGCCGACGCACAGGCCCTACCCGGGGCGAAGATCTACGTCTCGATTTTAGACTAAAATTCCGCGAGGCTGTCTTTGGCGGCGAAAAGGAAATCCGCATCCGTCATCTGGAAACCTGTCAAACCTGTAAAGGCAGTGGGGCCAGACCGGGGACCAGTTCCCGTACTTGTACTACTTGCAATGGTGCTGGCCAGGTACGTCGCGCCACCCGTACTCCCTTCGGTACTTTTGCTCAGGTTTCGGTCTGTCCCACCTGTGACGGTGCTGGCGAAGTGATCGAGGAAAAGTGCGACGTTTGCGGCGGTTCCGGACGCAGACAGGAAACCAAAAAACTGAAAATTACCATCCCCGCGGGGGTTGACAACGGCATGAAATTGCGCGTTGCCCGGGAAGGTGACGCAGGACTTAAAGGCGGGCCGCCGGGAGATTTATTCGTTTATCTAACCGTGGAAAACGATGGGGAATTTCAACGGGAAGGTAATGATATTAAATCGGATATCACGATTAGCTATATCCAAGCGATTTTAGGATGTACCATCAAAGTTAATACTGTAGATGGCCAAGAAGACCTGACTATCCCCGCCGGTACTCAACCGAACACCGTACTGATTTTAGAAAATAAAGGGGTTCCCAAATTAGGCAATCCCGTCAGCCGCGGTGATCATCGCATTACCGTTAAAATCTCGATTCCTACCCGTGTCACCGGAGAAGAACGGGAATTGCTGGAAAAATTAGCAAAAGTTCGCGGGGAAACCGTGGGGAAAGGCGGAATCGAGGGATTTTTAGGTAATATCTTCCATAAATAACTATGACTTTAGACCTGCGCGGCACTCCCTGCCCAATTAATTTTGTCCGGACAAAATTGCAATTAGAGAAAATGACCGCCGGGGAACGGTTGGAAGTCTGGTTAGATGCTGGGGAACCAATCGAACAGGTTCCCACTAGCCTGACAGTGGAGGGTTATCAGATAGAATCGATCGAAGACCGAGATAGCTTTTTTGTTCTCAAAGTCTATCGCCCCGATTCCTAAATGGTAGATGCACAATTAACCGATTTATACGGTACAGTGGTGGCCGTACAGGCGAATTTCTATCAGGTACGCTTGGATTCTCCCGTTATGGGCGAGAATCTCCTCTGTACCCGTCGCGCTCGCTTGCAAAAAATCGGTCAATCGGTGATGGTTGGTGATCGGGTGCGCGTGGAGGAAGCCAATTTTGATGATCGGCAGGGTGCGATCGCAGAAGTCCTCCCCCGCAGTACCGAGATCGATCGGCCGGCCGTTGCCAATATCGAGCAGATTTTGCTAGTTTTTGCCCTTGCTGAACCCGTCCTCGATCCTTGGCTGATTAGTCGTTTTTTGGTGAAAGCCGAGTCCACAGGCTTAGAAATTGCGGTCTGTGTCAATAAAATCGATCTGGGGGAACCCGAACAAATAGAGGTCTGGGGCGATCGCCTAGCTAGTTGGGGATACCGGCCCTTTTTTGTCAGTGTGGAGAAAAATCGGGGATTTGAGGCTTTATTGGCACAATTAAACCATAAAATCACTCTCTTGGCCGGTCCGTCCGGGGTGGGAAAATCGAGTTTAATTAATTGTCTAATTCCTGAGATTAATCAACGGGTGGGGGATGTGTCGGGAAAACTACAAAAAGGTCGTCACACCACCCGTCATGTGGAGTTATTTGCTTTACCAAATCGGGGTTTATTGGCCGATAGTCCGGGATTTAACCAACCGGATATTAACTGTTTACCGGAACAATTAACTTTTTATTTTCCGGAAGTGAGACAGCTTTTAGCTTTAGGAAATTGTCAATTTAATGATTGTACTCACCGTCGGGAACCTAACTGTGTGGTGAGGGGAGATTGGGAACGTTACCAACATTATTTAGAGTTTTTAGAAGAAGCGATCGCACGAGAACAGTCATTACAGAAAACTAGCACAAAAGAGTCAAGTTTAAAGTTAAAAATTAAAGAAGCAGGTCAAGAAACCTACGAACCCAAATTAGCTAATAAAAAATATCGTCGTCCTTCCCGTCGCGGCAAAAATCAAGATCAGGAACGCTACGAAAATAAAACTCTCCAAGATATTTATAATGATGATTCTGAATAGAATCGGTTAGGTTGCCTTTATCTTTAGGGTTAATTTATAAATACTGTCTAAAGATGAAAATTTAACAGCAATGATTGTATCTATGGGTTTTTATCTGAACTATTTTTTACTTTTATTCTCGCACTTTTGGAACTAATTCAACTTATCTACGAGCTAAATTTTTAATAGTTCTAGAGTTAGCTATTTTCCATGTTCCCTCGTCATTTTCAAGATTATAGCGAACCAATGAGGTGCTAAAAGCACTATTTTTTCGATCAATTTTACCCTGATTGTTATAGAGTGTTCTTTCTTCAGTAACCACCACATCAACTGTAGCTTGATCACCAGAGGCTGTAAAATTATTAACTGAATCTATTCTCTGAACTCCATAGATATAATAAGCACCATTATTAGCTAACCATTCGGAAGAACTTTCTTGACCATCAGAGCTTTTTATTTTGTCATTATAAGCTTTACCTGTAAGTAGGGTCTGCTGAATAAATCTAAAAACCTTGTTGGGTAAGACTTTTAGACTTTTGGGAAATCAAAAAGTACTGGACATGGGAGTGATCGGGGGGGGGAAAATTCAGTGACTTTTTCCCTGAAAATTAGGTAATTGACCCTCTGAAAACGGGTAAAACCCTACACCCCACACCCCACACCCTACCCCCACCGAAAAACTTTTTCAGCAGACCCTACTTAGTTGATGATAGGTGGTGCGTTACGACGGATTGTTACCTTCAAGTCAAAGCTGCAATTTCGGCCGTCTAACGCACCCTAAGTTTTACCACTGAGGTTGATGTTTTTAAGCATTATTGACCTTCTCACCTCTAAGAGCCGAAAATAAACAGAGACGACCCAAACCCAAGATTGTTGGTGAGAAGTTTTCCTGACTGGGGGCCTCTAGATGGCAACCGGCAAATTCTTGCTGTATTTCTGTTAGAAAATAGGGCCAAATGGTTAAGAAAAAATTACCGCTAAAAATTATTCGATCGATATCTTCAAGACTTTTTTGCTGTTTTTCTAACAAATCATTAACTTTTTGTCTTAAATTATCTATATATGGTATAATGACCTTCTTATTTAAATCGGTGCGACTGACCGTCCAAGTATGACCGGCTAGAGAGGAGGTAAATTCGCTTTCTTCTTGAAGGATTAATTTAGTTAATCTAGCGGCTGCCAGTAAAGATTTTTTTAAGGGATTAGTATCGGTGAGAGCGGAGCGGGAAAGAGGCAAAAAAGAACGCCAGAGAGGATAAATTAAGTGAGAGAGTATGGCCCGTTCATAGGTGTTTTCCCCGTAGTTAAAATGGCTCAGAGCGATCGCTTGACGGGATAAAGAGCGAGTTTGCGGCGGGACTTCCACTATTGCTAAAGTGGTAGTCTCCCGCTTCCCTTCGATAACCAGTAGGGTTTGGGGTTGGGGTTGGTCGCTAGTGGGAATATGGGCCAGAGCAGTAGCGATCGCTGTTTCTAGACTAGATAGGCGATCGGGGGGTATTAGTTGCGATGTGAGAAGGGCTTTTTTCAGGTCATCCGTGGGGGTTTCCCCGTCATCGGTGATAATAATAGCTTCTAATCGCTCTAGGGCTTCCCAGAGCCAAGAATCGGTGCTAAAATCCCGATTAGATAGCCAGCTAATTAGATATTCGTCCACCTGAGGGCCGGGTAAGCGATCGCTTGTTCCCGTTGCCAGACTCCAAGAAAGAGGATAAAAATCGATCAGTCCTTGGCTTTCCCGAAAAAAGACAACTTTTACCCCCTCTGGTTGCACCTCCATTCCCAGCGACCAACGGGCAACTTCAGGGGTTGGATCGGGCAACAATAAGGGAGAAAGCAGCGCTCTGGCCGATTCTAATTGTTGACGAGTGGCGATAATTGTCTCGGAAGTAACTTCTTGCGGGTTAACTAGAGAAGAAATCACCTTGGCAAGAATCCGATCGATCTCGGTCAGTAGGGAGGAAAAATCCGGTTTATCGGTCACTGGATAACTAAAAATACCCACAACTTTCCATTGTAGAATCACCCACCTAAAACGAACAAAATTTAAATATTAAACTATGGAAGAAAAACGCTATCCTGCCGAAAAATCAGCAGAAATTCAAAAATTATTAGATACAGCCACTTTATTTGTCGGTTTGCCCCCTGAAACCCTCGCTCAAGTTACTTCTCATGCTGTCACCCGCACTCATCCTGCTAATCGGGCGATTTTATTAGAAAATGATTGGGGTGGTTCGGTTTACTTTATTCTGGATGGTTGGGTGAAAATTCGTACTTACGATAGTTCGGGTAGAGAAGTCACCTTAAATATCGTCGGTAAAGGGGAAATAGTCGGAGAAATGGCCGCTTTAGACGAATCTACCCGCTCCACCGATGCTATCACCTTAACCACGGCCACAGTTAGCAGTATTCCCGCCCAAGATTTTATTAATCTGCTCATATCGGAGCCTTTAGCGGGAATTCGTCTTTCTCAGTTAATGGCCAAGCGTTTACGTCAACTTAACCGGCGTTTACGTTTGCGCGAGGCCGATAGTCTCTCCAGAGTCGCCGATACTTTACTCTTTTTGGCCGAAGGTCAAGGACGAAAAAGCGGCCAGGGTACGATAATTCCTAATTTACCTCACCGGGAATTGAGTAGCATTAGTGGCCTGGCCCGGGAAACCGTGACCCGATCCTTGGCCAAATTGGAGAAAAAAGGCCTGATTCAAAGACAGCAGGAATCTCTGTGTATTCCCGATCTGGCCGCTCTAGAAAAAGCGATCACCTAAATTCAGTGATCAGTGATCAGCTTATGTGTCGATTACAGCGTTTCTCGTAAGTAGGTGGTTGGACTGATGACTGAAAGATTAACCAGTTTTGGAGTGGTGCTGGTGACAACAACCAGCGAAACGGAAGCGGAAAACTTAGCGATCGCCTTACTTAACGAGCGATTGGCAGCTTGTGTCAGTATTTACCCGATTCGTTCCATTTATCGTTGGCAGGGACAGATTGAAAACGAGCGCGAATGGCAATTAGCGATTAAAACCGATTTAAAGCAGTTTGAGCAGTTATCGGCGAAGATACAGGAACTTCATACCTATGCCGTCCCAGAAATCATCGCTTTACCGATTGTAGCGGGTTCTCAGACCTATTTAGACTGGTTAGCCTCCCCTACGGGTGGGGTGTCAGAATAGACCAATCGGTAAGTTTAGCGAAAAAAATCTATATAATTCTTAATAAACTATCTCAGGAAGCGCAAAAAGTTTTAATCTAGATGCTGATTAAATTTTTAAACATCTGGTTTTAAGACCGATCGCCTCCACGATTGGAGAACTCAGCACATCGTCAAGGGAGATAGTTAAAATCCAATGAGTCTTAAGGCAAGCGGTGGCAGCTCCTTAGCGCGTCCCCAACTCTATCAAACCGTCCCAGTATCTGCCATTACCCAAGCAGAACAACAAGACCGCTTTCTCGATAAACCCGAACTCAATGAACTGATCGCCTACTTCCAATCGGGGAGCAAGCGCTTAGATATTGCCCAAACGCTCACCCGGAACTCCGATCTGATCGTCTCGCGGGCAGCTAACCGGATTTTTACCGGTGGTTCACCCATGGCCTACCTAGAAAAACCCCCCGTGGAAGAATTGGCCCTGGTGGGTGCGGGTAAAGTTACCAACGTCCAGGAAGGGATGAAATTAGGAACCGTTACCTACGCTGAAAGCGGGGCCGGTGGCGGCAGTGGCATACTCGGTGGCTTAAAAGGGATTTTCACCTCTAGCGGCCCGATTCCCCCCGGATTCCGACCGATTAACGTCTCTCGTTACGGTCCGAGCAATATGCAGAAGTCCCTCCGGGATTTATCCTGGTTCCTGCGTTACGTTACCTATGCGATCGTGGCCGGTGATACCAGTATCCTGATCGTTAACACCCGCGGTTTAAGGGAAGTTCTCGAAAATGCCTGTTCCATTGATGCCACCATCGTGGCCCTACAAGAAATGCGGGCCGCTTCGATCGAGTATTTCCAAAGAGACAAGGATGCGGCCACTTTAATCAGTGACTATTTCAATATCCTACTGGGTGAATTAAAAGCCCCCACCCCCTCTAATAAACTGCGTCAGCGTCCCAGTAGTGACCAACAGGGTTTAAGTCTTCCCCAAAGCTACTACAACGCCGCCGAAAAACGGCAAAAGTTTGTCATGAAAACTGGTTTATCGGAGTCGGAAAAATCTTCGATTATCAAGGCCACCTACAGACAAATTTTTGAACGGGACATCACTCGCGCCTACAGTCAGTCCATTTCTGACCTAGAATCGAAGGTGAAAAACGGCGACATCTCGATGAAAGAATTCGTCCGTCGTCTCGGTAAATCGCCTCTCTACCGTAAACAGTTCTTTGAACCTTTTATCAATAGTCGCGCCCTAGAATTGGCTTTCCGTCATTTCCTCGGTCGCGGTCCTTCCTCCCGGGAAGAAGTGCAGAAATACTTCTCGATCGTCTCTAGCGGCGGTTTAGCGGCGTTAATCGATGCTTTAGTCGATTCTCAGGAGTATTCCGACTATTTCGGCGAAGAAACCGTTCCCTATCTCCGGGGTTTGGGTGCAGAAGCGCAGGAATGTCGTAACTGGGGGATGCAGATCGACCTGTTTAACTACAGCGCACCTTTCCGCAAAGTTCCCCAATTTATCACCACCTTTGCTAAATACAATCGCCCCTTACCAGATCAGCACGTTTACGGTTCCGGAAATGATCCCCTAGAAATCCAATTTGGGGCAATTTTCCCGAAAGAAACTCGCGAACCTAGTTCTAGTCCCGCTCCCTTTGGTAAAGATACCAAACGTATCCTCATCCACCGCGGACCTGCCACTAATAACCAAAATAGCAACCCCGGCGCCCGAGGTGAATTCCCCGGTACTTTGGGACCGAAAGTTTTCCGTCTCAATAACGAGTTACCCGGTTCTAGCAATGGGGTAAGCGTTAAATTTGGCGAAATTTCCACCCAAAGAGTGATTTTAGCGGCTTATCGTCAGGTTTTCGGTCGAATGCCCTACGAAGGTCAGCGTTTGTCCGTGGCCGAGATTAAGTTAGAAAATGGCGATATTACTCTGCGCGAGTTTATCAAAACCCTAGCTAAATCCGAGGCTTTCCGGAAAATCTACTGGACTCCTCTCTATGTGGTCAAAGCGATCGAATATATTCACCGTCGTCTGCTCGGTCGTCCCACCTACGGTCGTCAGGAAATGAATCAATATTTCGATCTTTGCTCGAAAAAAGGCTTCTATGCTTTAATCGATGCCCTTATCGACAGTCCTGAATATACGGAAGCTTTTGGTGAAGATACGGTCCCCTACGAGCGCTATCTAACTCCCCAAGGGATGCAGTTACGGATGGTGCGTTTGGGCAATCTCCGCGAAGATATCGGCCAAAGAGTTGATAAAGAGGAAACCCCGCGCTTTATTGAATTGGGTACACCTTCGGTCTCGATTCGCACTGAACCCGATATTCAATCTCGTGTCGGTCAAGGTGTCACGGTTCAACGGGAACAAACTAAGGTCTTTAAACTGTTAACTAATCTGGATAAAGTTGCCGTACAAAATACTGTTCGCGCCGCCTATCGTCAGATTTTTGAACGAGATCTCGAACCCTATATCATCAATGCCGAATTTACTGCTTTAGAGAGTAAATTAAGCAATGCTGAGATCACGGTGAAAGAGTTTATTGAGGGTTTAGGTTGTTCGGATCTTTACCTGAAAGAATTCTATGCTCCCTATCCGAATACGAAAGTAATTGAATTGGGAACCAAGCACTTCTTAGGTCGCGCTCCCTTGAATCAAAAAGAAATCCAGAAATATAACCAAATTCTGGCAACTAAGGGATTAAAGGCCTTTATCGGTGCTATGGTTAATAGCATGGAATACCTACAATTATTTGGTGAAGATACGGTTCCCTATCGTCGTTTCCCGACTCTACCGGCCGCTAATTTCCCCAATACGGAACGGTTATACAATAAGCTGACTAAACAGGATAGTGAACTGGTTGTTCCTAGTTTTAAACCAGTAGTTAAGGTTGGTGGCTAATTAGTCCTTGAAGTTAATTAATTTAGCTCGTGTTCAACACGAGCTTTTTTCAGGACAAATTACTGCCCAAAATTTATTATCGTCAATCAAGGGGATAACAATGAGCCAAATTAAAGTTAAAAACTTCGGTCCAATTAAGGCGGGTTTAGTAGAAAATGATGGTTTTATCGACGTTCGTAAAGTAACGATTTTTATCGGTAATCAAGGAACTGGAAAAAGTAGCATTGCTAAATTAATATCAACATTAAGCTGGTTGGAAAAAGCTCTATATCGTGGGGATTTAGAGGAAAAATATGTTATTAAATATAATCGTTTTGTTAAATCTTTTTGTCAGTACCAAAATTTAACCAATTACTTTTTACCCGAAACCCAAATTGAATACAATGGAGATGTTTATAGAATTAGTTTTGAAAATGCTAAATTATCGATCGAGCGTACTGATAATCCAAAGTATCGAGTACCAAAAATTATGTATGTACCGGCAGAGCGAAACTTTTTGAGTGCCGTAAGATGGCCAGAAAAACTCAAAGGACTGCCAGAATCATTATATACTTTCTGGGAAGAATTGGATCGCTCACAACAGGAATTATCTGGCAGTTTGACTTTGCCAGTAGGTGAGGTTAAATTGGAATTTGATAAACTTAATAGACTGGTCAAGATTGTGGGTAGTGATTATCAACTAAATCTATCAGAAGCTTCCAGTGGTTTTCAGTCTTTTGTTCCTTTATTTCTCGTTTCTCGAAATATTGCTTTATCGATTAATCGAACTCAAGAAACTTCCCGCAATGAACTCAGTGGAGAGGAGCAAAAAAGATTAAAAATGGAAATCGAGAAAATTCTCTCTAATGATAATCTTTCCGATGACCTAAAAAAGGCAGCACTAGAAGTGTTATCTTCTAAATACCGCAATGAGTGTTTTGTAAATATTGTGGAAGAAATCGAGCAGAATCTATTTCCCCAATCTCAGAAAAAGATTTTATATAAATTATTTGAATTTGCCAATTTAACCCAGGGAAATAAACTAATTTTGACTACTCATAGTCCTTATATTATCAACGATCTAACCCTAGCTATCAAAGCGGATAAAGTTATCAAAAAAATCCTATCATCAGCGATTTCTAACGCCGATTATCTCCAAGAAAAGCTCAACCAAATTGTCCCGAAAGCCTCTTGTATAGCGGCAGAAGATGCTATTGTATATGAATTAACAGAGCAAGGAGAAATCCGAGAACTTGCTACCTATGAGGGTTTACCTTCTGATGAAAATTATCTCAATCTTTCCCTAGGAGAGACAAATCAGCTTTTTGATGATTTACTGGAAATCGAAGAACAGTTATGAAGATTAATTTCTTTGATAAAAAATGTCAGAGTCAAACCCATCGGCATAAATTTGGAATTTGTGATCCGCCATCTCCCTCAGAAAATCCCGCTTATTTAGGGTTTGCTGAATAAATCTAAAAACCTTATCCAACAAGGTTTTTAGACTTTTTTTCCCTCAAAAAGTGCCGACCCTTGGAGTGATTGGGGGGAAAATTCAGGGACTTTTTCCC
>NZ_SFBY01000081.1:0-4632 GCF_007095505.1 Microcystis sp. M_QC_C_20170808_M3Col | reverse complement strand
TCTTGATTATACCTGATAACGTTCTTAAAATCTATCGGTGGCAAAAGTTACTTATGTTAGTTATCTAGCTACGGAAATGAGTAACTTGAAAAAGTTTTAGGTAGGTTTTTGGTTTCTGTAGTTAAGCCTAATTTTTTCCGATTAAATCCCCAAAAACTAGGCTTTAAGCTGCCCGTACACCCAATTAAGGCTGCATGGCAGCCTTTTTAGTGATCAGTGAACAGTAACCAGTAATCAGTGGGGGAGTGGGACAGTGGGGAAGTGGGGAAGTGGGGAGAAGGGAGCAGGGAGAAAAAAGCTGATAACTGATAACTGATAACTGAAGACCGACTGCCCCAAACGAAAACTTTGTACCTCACTATTAAGATAACTTCTATATCTTTAGACTGATAAATGCTCGATTCGCTTAATATTTTTTAACATAAAATATGCTCTTTGATTGCTGTAATTGGTTCCCTAGAAGTCAAGCTAATGAGTTATGATACTAGGTAGGAATCCATAGTTCTTAGAGGAGGAAAGCGGGGCAATCTCAATGTTTTGCCCACCGACAAGACCATGATTTTGGTGTTTTAAAAATCTCGCATAAGTCTTTAAGAACGTTTAAAATCAGCATTCACACAGGAGGGATATTATGACAGGTAAGAGTAAACGCGGTTTTGCCTCTATGGATCAAGCTAAACAACGGGAAATCGCTAGTAAAGGTGGTAAAGCGGCTCATCAAAAAGGTACAGCCCACGAATTTACCTCCGAAGAAGCTCGCGAAGCGGGACGAAAAGGTGGTGAAGCGGTTAGCCGAGATCGCGCCCACATGGCAGCTATCGGACGGGAAGGGGGCAAAAATTCTCACAAAGGCAGTCGCAAAAACTCAAACTCCGAAGAAAATTCCCCAGCCAACGAGTCTATAGGTGAAAACTCCTCAGATTTTAGCAACTCGGAGGCAAATAGTTGACTTTGGTTGACTTTTTCTCGGGCTGAGAGGGTGTTGGGTGTTAGGTGTTAGGTGTTGGGGTTTTAGGGTTTTAGGGTTTTAGGGTTTTAGTTGAATTCTCCCATTTCCCCATTTCCCCATCCCCCCATTTCCCCATTTCCCCATCCCCCCATTTCCCCATCCCCCAATAAATACTTAAGGTTCGATACTGACAATCCAAGTGCCAACGTAGAGACGGACGGGAATATTGCCAGAGGCAATCACATCACAGGTAAAGTAATAAGTGCCTAATTCAGGATTTCTGACATTAGACATGACGATTTCAACTTTGCTGGTCGGATCGATCGGTTGTTCGGGGACAATTTGAATAATGCGACTATCCTTATCCCAAACCACTTCCTTTAAAGGTAAAGATTTGTTGTTGATGCGTACCTCGATTTTATTGGTGTCAAACTGGCCGTTAAAATAATCGGGATAGGAAATAAAAAAAGCCGCGGCCCCTTGGGAGAGTTTTTTCGGGGGAATATAGAGTTTATAACGATCCATTTGCTTGGGACGACCACCGAATTGCAAGAAATAATCTAAGATATCCTTGCGATCGACTCCGCTAAAAATGGTTAGGCCGGGGTTGCCATTGGCTAAAGTTATTTTTGGTAAAATAATCCCCGCACCCACAGCTAAAGATAGAGCAATTAAAGCGGGTGCTTTAGCATATTTAATTACTTTTGTCAAGACTTTTAACATAAATTTTAACCCAAAGTGAGGGGGATGGTGACAGCCACAAGGAGACTAATACAGTTCAACTGTAACAAAACCCGCTCGTTTCTTACCTAGACCTTTGCCAGTCCGATAAGTGTCTTGATTAACGCTTCATCGCTCGCGCCATATCCCGTTGATCTTGACGACGTTTCAAATCTTCGCGTTTATCGTGTAATTTCTTGCCTCTACCGAGGCCAATGCTGATTTTTACCCAACTACCTTTAAAATACATCTTCAAAGGCACAAGAGTTAAGCCTTTCTGTTCCACTTGACCGATGAGTTTGCTGATTTCCTTTTTGTGCATCAACAATTTTCTCGTCCGGCGCGGATCGTGATTAAAATATTCGCTACTCTGTTCGTAGGGGGAAATATGAACATTAATTAACACCGCTTCACCATTGCGGACTAAAACGTAACCATCCCGCAGGTTTACCTTACCAGCACGCACAGATTTAACCTCGGTACCGAGCAACTGCACCCCCGCTTCAAAAGTCTCTAAAATCTCGTAGAGATGGCGCGCTTGCCGGTTATCACTGATAATTTTGATTTTGTCGTCTTGATTGGCCATATAGTCAAGTGAAAAGTGAAAAAGCTGTTGGGTGTTGGGGTGTTAGGGTTTTAGGGTGTTGGGGTTTTAGGGTTTTAGGGTGTTAGGGTGTTGGGGTTTTATTTGAAATTCTCCATTCCCCCCCGCAACGCGCACGAAGTGGTCTCCCCATTCCCCCATTCCCCCATTTCCCCATCTTACTCGCTCTTTTGCTCTCTCTGGACTGACTGCTTGCCGCTCTTTGGTGATCACTGGCCTTGTCAGGGGGAACGAGAAGGGAGAAAATGAGAGCAGTGTTAAATTTTTATGAAGTTTGGTTCTGTGGACAAAATTCGTACTGTTTCCGATAGTAAGCGTGATTTTTATACTCGCCACACCCGCCCCATCAATTCGGTGTATCGGCGCGTGGTTGAGGAATTATTAGTCGAGATGCACCTGCTCTCCGTTAATGTAGATTTCCATTATGATCCAATTTATGCCCTTGGTGTGGTTACTTCTTTCGAGAAGTTCATGGAAGGCTATCGTCCGGGGGAGGATAAACCGAATATTTTTAATGCTTTGTGCCAAGCGGTTAACGGTAATCCCGAAGTCTATCGTCGTGATGCCGAAAATATGATCGCTATTGCCAAAGAAACTAATATTGATTCCTTGCTTTCCCAACTGCAAAACCCTGCTATGGGTGGTAACAATCAGTTGTCTGATAGTTTAGTTTCGGTTATCAACGCGCCTAAGTTTAAGTATAGTCGCCTGTTTGCCATCGGTCTCTATACAATTTTGGCGGAAGCACAACCAGAGATGATCAAGGAAAAAGAAAAACGCGAACAAATTTTGCAAAAGTTCTCAGAAATTCTCCATCTCTCCAGCGAGAAACTGCAAAAAGACCTCGATGTTTATCGCGGTAATCTTGATAAAATGGATCAGCTGCTCAAGGTTATCGAAGATGCCTTAGAAGCAGAAAAGAAAAAACGTCAACAAAAAGAACAGGAAAAACAAACCACCCCGCAATAAAGGCTCTCAACCGGAAATTACCGCGTGCAGACAAGGGAATGGGGAACAGAAAAAGGATTAAATCGGCTCTCTTTCTTTACTGTTCCTTCTGACCTCGTTCTACAATTAAGATCGGCAACCCTTAATATTTATCTCCCGTGACTAACTCCTCCATCACCGCACCCGTAACCGATATTTTGGCCAAAGCGCGGTCAGGGGCGAATTTATCGGCGAAAGAAGCGATTATCTTGCTAGAAACTACCGATAACCGTTTAATTGTCCAGATTCGGGAAACTGCCGACTTTTTGCGTCGTCAACAGGCAGGAGATACCGTCACCTACGTGATCAATCGCAACATTAATTTTAGTAACATTTGTGAGCAGCATTGCAGTTTTTGTGCATTCAGACGCGATGAAAATGAAGAGGGAGCATTCTGGCTTAATTTAGAGGAAATTATCGCTAAAGCGGCGGATGCTGTCCGTCGTGGGGCGACAGAAATTTGTATGCAGGGAGGATTAAACCCAAAAGCCAAGATTAAGGGTAATTCCTTAGACTATTACCTCGAAATTGTTAAAAACCTGAAAAAAACCTTTCCCGACCTGCATTTACACGCTTTTTCGCCCCAAGAAGTCCAATTTATTGCTAGGGAAGACGGTTTAAGTTACGAAAAAGTCATCGCTTCCCTGCAAGAAGCAGGAGTGAATTCTCTCCCGGGGACGGCTGCCGAGGTGTTAGTCGATGAGGTAAGACGGGTAATTTGTCCAGAAAAAATCGATGCCGCCACTTGGTTAGAAATAGTCGGTATTGCCCATCGCTTGGGGTTACATACCACCAGTACCATGCTCTGCGGTCATATTGAAACCCCTAGCCAACAGGTGCAGCACCTTGAAAAAATTAGAAAACAGCAAGAAATCGCCCTAGAAAATAATTATCGGGCTAAAATCACCGAATTTATTTTATTGCCTTTTGTGGGACAATCAGCCCCCAAACCCCTGAGAAATCGAGTCGGACGAGATCAACCAATCTTAGCCGATACATTAAAATTAACGGCAGTGGCGCGGATTTATTTGGGCAATAGCATTAAAAATCATCAACCCAGTTGGGTAAAATTGGGCTTACAGGGGGCGACAGAAGCTTTAGACTGGGGTTGCAACGATCTCGGTGGCACTCTCATGGAAGAACATATTACCACTATGGCCGGGGCCCTGGGCGGTACTTGTTTGACCGTCGAGGAATTAGAAACGGCGATTAAATCCCTCGATCGCCCCGCCCGTCAACGGGGTACAATCTATTAACTAGGGCTTGCTGAATAATGGTAAAACCCTTTTAAAATAAAGCTTTTGACCTGTTAAAGTCCGATGTTAGTGCAAGAAAATAGGATTGGGACTTTCAAAAACCTTGCATTATCCTT
>NZ_SFBY01000080.1:0-6544 GCF_007095505.1 Microcystis sp. M_QC_C_20170808_M3Col | reverse complement strand
GTGTCAGACTTAAGCAATTAAGCGTTTTTCGGTGAAGCGTCAACCCCATTCAGCGACCACCCTAAAAAAGTGGCGTGGTGAGGAATCGCCGTCCGTTTTACGGCGGCGAGGATGTCAAGGTCGAGAAGATCAATAAAGTCGCTTACTTCCTGAACAAGGACTTCGGGGAGTTGCTGTAGCTTAGAAATTGCAGTTTCTCGAATTGTCACAATCATCACCTCTACCAAAATCTCTGGTTCGACCAACGCCAGAATATTATAATCCAGAGGTCGCAGCTGCCCAGTTTGACCAAAATTGCGAGGACTAGGTTAGGATAGCTAACCTAACCTAGAAAATTTTTAGGAAGCTAAGGCTACCTCTACTATTTGTTGTAGTTCCCCCTTTTGATAGAGTTCGAGCATAATGTCGGAACCGCCAATAAATTCACCGTTGATATAGACTTGGGGAATAGTCGGCCAATCGGAATACTCCTTAACTCCTTGTCTTAACTCCTGATCTTGCAGAATATCGACAGTTTCGTAGTCAACCCTCAGAATATTGAGAATTTGTACGACGTTATTCGAGAAACCACACTGAGGCATTAATTTATTGCCCTTCATGAACACAATAACTTTGTTATTCTGGACTAATTGATCGATTCTGGCCTTAGTTTCGGGTGTCATAGGTCTAGTAGCTAGAATTTGAGCAAGAATAGCCAATCCTGAGACGTGGCATATCCTATAAGTTTAGCACAAGCCGTTGAGATAGCTTTAAAAAGGAAGATCTTCGTCCTCCTCCAAACTCTCTAAAATTTCGTTAACATCAGGTCTCCCGCGCACGATAGTCATATTTTCCAGAGACTTATTAACTTTAGTTTCTGCGGCCGAATTTTCTGGCAGTGAATAACCCATATTGACCACTTCACCATCAAAAGATTTCGCTAACTTTTGAGCGGCTGCCAAAATTTCACTAACATCGACATCTTGATCTAATGTCTCTAAAGATGAATCAAAATTTAAGATTTTTTGGGGCAGTTCTGTGCTAATAGTTTTGTCATTTTTCTCAATAATTGCTTCTTTGACTGGGGGAATATCCACCACGGTCATAACTTTATTTTCGGGAGTTATTGGTGGAGTTGGTGCGGTTTCCGGTGGTGGTGGCATCCTGGCCGCCGGGGATTGAGAAACTTCCGCAGCCATGGCATCAGTAGCGGAACCTACCTGTAAATGGACTTTAATCCGGCGCTGAAAAACTGCCTCGAAAGCTGACTCAATATTAGTCAATCGTAGCCGGGCCATTTTTAATAATTGTTCTGAAGATATGCTTAAATAAGCGCTCGATTCTGACCTACTAAAAAGACTACCGTGCTGACGTAGGAGAGTGCGAGTAGTGGGAGGTTCCATTACTTCTAAAACCTGCTGCCAAATTTGTTCATGATTGTCATCACCAGCAACAGTTTTAACCTCAGTTTTCGGCACTTCGACCCTAGTTGTCGGGGTGATAACCGCCGGTTTTATCGGTTCATTAACCGGTGCCGGTGCTGTGATTACTTCAGTCGGCCTCTCGGTGCTGGTTTGGGGACGGGAAGGCGCTACCGTGGCAACTAGAGGAATCACCTGTGCTTGCGGTAAAAGTCCTAATAGAGTGACTTCTAACCAGAGACGGGGTTGAGTCGTGTTTTTTAGTTGCGTTTCGCTGTCTTTAAGAAGTTGTTGACCGCGGAGAATTTCCTCTAAAGACCAATTACGCGCCTCCGTACACAATTCCTGCCAAGTGGGAGCGGTGACAGCGACCATTTCTGGACGATTAGGGGCAGTTTTGGCTAAAAGTAGGTTTAAATAGAATCCCGCTAGATTTTGCAAGACGATTAAAGGTTCCTTACCGCGATTCATCAGATGGCGACATTGTTCGATAACTTGATCGGGAATATTGCCATGAATGAGTTTAAGTAGGGTTAAGAGGTCTCTTTCGGGGACTGCACCGACTAAATCCCAGACTCGCTCGGCCGTAATCGTTCCTGCGAGTAAACTTAATTGATCGAGGAGACTTTCCGCATCCCGTAAACCACCGTTAGCGATCTGAGCCACAAGGGTTAATGCTTCTAGGTTAATATCGATCGCTTCTATTTGGGCGATTTTTTGCAGGTGTGTCACCATCGCATCGAGAGGAATACGGCGATAATCAAAGCGTTGACAACGGGAGATGATGGTAGGCAAGACACGCTGAGGATCGGTGGTAGCAAGCACAAAAATCACTCGATCCGGTGGTTCTTCCAGAGTTTTCAGCAGCGCATTAAAGGCCGCCGTACTGAGCATATGGCAGTTATGAACTAATAACCCATTGGCAACAAAATTATGATTGTCCTCCACTTCTAGGTCATAGACGCTTTCTGTGTCACCTTCTTGAATCCCTATCACTTCCTCGAAATTTGTAAGCCATTGAGGGGATTGCATAGGGTTGTAAATCGGCAATCCATCGGGCTGTGGCCGATGCTCCCATTTTGAGGTAATGATAGATCTTCCCCGTACTGTGTCGAGTATAGGATAGGCTTTTTGTAGCGTAACCTCTTTGAGTGAGCCAATCGGCAATAAGTTGATTTTCGGCGGGGGAATATCCTTCCGTGTGTAATTGGATAAAACGGCTTCCGTGAGGGGTGATACTGAGTGATCCGTCATCCATATACCACCAAGCCAGTCCTTCGGGTGTGATGTTTTCCAGCCAATTGAGGGAAACAAATTTTCGTTCTCCTTGAGGTCTGACCATCTGGAAAACTTCTCCAAGGCTGGGATGACAAACGCTGCGGGCATAGATTGAAAGTTCTCCATATCCACCGTTGGCAACGATTTGTGACTGAATTTGTAACTCTGGAAGACGACTGGCTTTGCATTCAAGCCATTCTTGTTGTTTACTGCCATGATTCCAGCGTATTCTCGGCCATCGACTGTTTTGGTTGGGGTAATCGATAGTTCCATCTCCGAGTAAAGTCCCGTATATAAGTCCGAGGCTGTTTGAGGACAAAGATTCTCGATGGAACAGTAATTTTTTGGTTCGCTTTTCCCATAAACCGTGTCCTTGTTTGTAAGGATGTCTTTGCCAATAGGATTCAATACTTTTGATCCCTCTGCCTTTTTGTTGGAGAAACAAGGGAATTTCCAGTTTTTCCCCACAGCCACACTGACAAAAGGGCTTGATGGATTCAGCCTGTTGCAAAATAGAGGCCAAGTCATAGACTCTTGTTCCGTTACTATTGCCGTAGTTTTGATGCCCTGAAACGAAACGTCGGTTATGTCCATCCCTTCCATACTTAGAGATGAGTTGCCCGCAGCCACATTCACAGGGGATAGGATCTGATCGCCGATTTTGAGATTTTTTGCTTGTATCCATGCTTTTTCTGTTCTAATCAAATGATTACCAGTGCAATTAATCGTCCGATTTCTGGTTTGAATGGTTAAAGTTGCTTTTACGCCTCGGTTTAGCCATCGCAGGACTTTTTTATATTCCCACTCTCCGCTGCTCTCGTTGTAACTGAGAACTCGTTTTCCGAGAATCTCAGGATGATTAATGGGGATTAATCCCGTTTCGGTGAAAACAAGGCTATCCCCAGTCAGGCATTCATCGATGACATAGACTTTATAACGACATTGGACGGGGGCAAATTGCGATCGCTCGATAATTTCCCGAATGTTATCCACACCAGTATTACTAGCGGCATCAATTTCGATCACGTCTAAAGCGGAACCATTGGCGATCGCTTGACAGACGGAACACTTACCGCAGGGAATCGGCGTCGGATGGTCACTAGACAGACAGTTGAGGGATTTGGCTAAAATTCGCGCCGAGGAGGTTTTCCCCGTGCCTCTGGGTCCTGTAAATAGGTATGCAGGAGCGATTCGCTCACTGATTAAGGCATTACTCAGGGTCGTGGCGATCGCTGATTGTCCCACCAAATCGGCAAAGGTTTGGGGACGATACTTATGATGTAGAGGTTCGTAGGTCATGACTGGCTGAAAACTTTTTCCCCACCCTAGAGACTACTATTATCCTATCCCGATTCTTTTTCAACACGAGAACAAGTGTATGCTTTTTATCTAGCCAGTTGTAATGCGGGATTTGCATCTCGAAAATGGCAGTTTAGCTAAGGCTTGTAATAAATTGTATTAATAACTACAATTTCGCCGAGAAAATCTGCCGACTATCTTAGTATGCCCAAAGACAGCGCCACTAATCAGACCAACTGCTTATGACTGAATCTACAAAAACCCAATGTCCTTACTGTGGAGTAGGTTGTGGTTTGACAGTCACCCCCGGCGCGTCGGCCGGACAAGCATGGAAAGTCTTTGGGGACAAGTCCCACCCCTCCAGTCAAGGTATGATCTGTGTTAAAGGGGCCACCGTAGCGGAATCGATCGATAAAAATCGCCTCAAAACCCCGATGATCCGCGATTCTCTCCAAGATCAATTTCGTCCTTGCACTTGGGAAGATGCCCTCGATCGCATCGTTAACCAGATGCAAACTCTAATCGCTCAGGGGGAAAAGGAAAGTATCTGTCTATACGGTTCGGGACAATTTCACACCGAAGATTACTACATCGCCCAAAAACTGGTCAAGGGCTGTCTGGGAGTCAATAACTTTGATGCTAATTCCCGTCTCTGTATGTCTTCGGCCGTGGCCGCTTACCTGGACAGTTTCGGTTCCGACGGTCCCCCCTGCTGTTACGATGACCTAGAATTAACCGATTGTGCCTTTCTGGTGGGGACAAATACGGCCGAATGTCACCCCATCATCTTTAACCGTCTGCACAAGTATCTCAAACGCAACAAAGAAGCGAAATTAATCGTCGTCGATCCCCGCAGCACTAAAACCGCCGAGGCCGCTAATCTCCACCTAGCCATTAACCCGGGGACCGATATTGACCTATTTAACGGTATTGCCCACCTGTTACTGGATTGGGGTGCGATCGATACCTATTTTATCGATAAATGTACCCGGGATTTCGGCAAATACGCCGAAATTATCCGCCATTATCCCCCCGAAATAGTCGCGAGTAAATGCGGTATCCCCATCGACCATTTAGAACAGGCTGCCCGCTACTGGGCCGAATCGGAAAGAGTGCTTTCCCTCTGGTCGATGGGTATCAATCAATCTAGCGAAGGCACGGCCAAAGCCCGCACTTTAATCAATTTACACCTAATGACGGCTAATATCGGTAAACCGGGGGCCGGTCCTTTTTCCCTAACGGGACAACCCAACGCCATGGGAGGACGGGAAGCCGGCGGACTCTGCCATCTTCTGCCCGGTTATCGTTTCGTCAAAAATCCCCAACACCGGGCCGAAGTGGAACAAGCTTGGGGTTTACCCGCCGGTCGGATTTCTCCGGTCCCCGGTCGCGATGCTTGGAGTATGATTACTGGTTTGGAGACCGGAGATGTCAAACTTCTCTGGATTGCCGCCACTAATCCGGCTGTTAGTATGCCTGATCTAGAACGCACCAAGGCCGCCCTGTTGAAATCACCTTTTACTATCTATCAGGATGCCTACTATCCCACAGAAACCAGCGCCTACGCCCATTTATTACTGCCAGCGGCCCAATGGGGCGAAAAAACGGGAACAATGACCAATTCTGAGCGCATGGTGACGTTAAATAAAGCTTTTCGCCCTCCCGTCGGTCAAGCTCAGGCCGATTGGCAAATTTTCGCCGAAGTTGGCCGCCGTTTGGGTTTTCAAGCACAATTTAATTTTAAGGATTCCGCCGAGGTACATTCCGAGTTTATCCGGTTGACATATAAACGTCCTTGTGATATGACAGCGATTAATTATGATCGCCTGGCCGAGACTCCCCGACCGTGGCCCGATTCCATCGATGAAATTTCCGCTCCTAAAACCGCTAATTCCGGAGAATTACTGGGGAATTTAGTTAAAGATGAAGATAAAAGCGAAAAAACAGCCGCAAAACGCCTTTATACCGATGGTAAATTTAATACTGCCGATGGTCGTGCTGTTTTCGCCGCCTACCACAGTAAAGGTCTAGCGGAACCCCCCGACGATGATTATCCCCTAGTGTTGACCGTGGGGCGTTTGTACGGTCACTGGCACACCCAAACCCGCACTGGCCGCATCGAGAAAATTGTCAAAATGCACCCCGCACCTTTTCTGGAAATTCACCCCAAAGATGCGGCAAAATTGGGCATAGAAGCGGGGGAATGGGTGGAGGTGCGTTCTCGTCGCGGTTTTGCCCGTTTTCCCGCTTTAATCACCAAAGCAATTGCTCCTAATTGTGTCTTTGTGCCGATGCACTGGGGAGCTTTATGGGCAGAAAATGCTGAGGCTAATAGTCTCACCCATCCGGCCGCTTGTCCGATTTCCCTGCAACCAGAACTAAAAGCTTGTGCCGTCAAATTAATCCCGTTGAAGTTTTTAGTTAGGGTTTGCTGAAAAAGTTTTTCGGTGGGGGTTGGGGGTTGGGGGTTGGGGTGTGGGGTGTGGGGTGTGGGGTTTTACCCATTTTCAGGTGGTCAATTACCTAATTTTCAGGGAAAAAGTCCCTGAATTTTCCCCCCAATCACT
>NZ_SFBY01000008.1:0-3136 GCF_007095505.1 Microcystis sp. M_QC_C_20170808_M3Col | reverse complement strand
GCTACGCTGTGACGGGAGATTCTTGCTTCTACTCCTCTTAACTAGACACAATCCGAAGACTATGCCCCCGTCAGACCGAATCCACAAGCGTTTTAGTTTAACGTCTACCGACTGCCCGGCGGCGGACGGCTCTGAATTTTATTTGTGGGCTGTTTTGACCTTAGCCGTTAAGCTTCTATGCTGCTTGACCCGTCACCATTACATTTTCAAGGGCGATATTTGTTCCGAGGTACAAAGGATCGGGAGGTTTCCGTGATCCCTTACGCGCTTTACCGCTTTCTGTATTCTAGCGAAATCCCTCGAAAGTGGAAACGCTACCGCGTTAGTTTCACTTTGGTCGCGATTGATCTCCCGTTAAGCAAGGGTGGCTCTAACGGGAGTCCTCTCGCGACCTTGAGATAGACTAACTCGCTGTTGCCCATATTATCGGATAATTTCGATAGTAGGCGGAAAGTTTCTCAACAACTATTAAGAATCAAGGATTTAGCTTCTCAATTTTATCGTCAGTCTGACCGCAATTCTCTATTCTAACAGCAGGTAGCGATCGGAGTTGAGGAATCAGGGTGTGTCAGTTATCAGTGAACAGTAATCAGTTATCAGTGGGGAGATAGAGAGAAAAAAGCCGGTGGGTTACGGCGAATACTCAATTTTTAGTGAGACTATAACTTATTTTCGCCTAACCCACCCTACAGATGATTACCTATTCGTGGATAAGTTGCATGGGTGCGGTGCGAGGATCGATGATTTTCTGACCTAAACCCGAAAATTTGACCGCTAGATTCATTTTTTTACCCTCACCAAGGATATGGGTCACTTCTCCTTCTCCAAAAGTAGAGTGTAACACTCGATCGCCTACGCCCCATTTTCTTTGATTAGAGGCGGTTGTTTGAATGGGAACCACTTTTGGGGTCTTTTTCGGTTTCAGGTTGCTTGTGAGCAATTCTGGGGGCAATTCCTGCAAAAATTGGGAAGCTACCTTCATCTCTTTATTCCCCCAGACATATCTTTCTTTTGCGTAGGTTAAAAATAATTGTTCCTTGGCACGGGTGACTCCCACATAACAGAGACGGCGTTCTTCCTCAAGGGCAATGGGATCGTTTAAACTACGATTATGGGGAAAAATGCCCTGTTCTAAACCGACTAAAAAGACGAGGGGAAACTCTAAACCTTTGGCCGAATGAAGGGTCATTAAGGAGACTTTTTCTTGACCTTCCTGAAGATTATCTAAATCCGAGGCTAAACTCGCACTAGCGAGAAATTCCTGTAGATTGGTTTCTTCGTTTTCCTCTTGAAATTGTACCACGGCGCTATACAATTCTTGAATATTCTCGATCCGGGTATCAGCTTCCTCGGTTCCCTGCTGTTTTAATTCATCGATATATCCCGAATCTTCCATGATTTGATCTAGGATTTCACTAGCGGATAAATCGGTGATTTTTTCTTGCAGGTTTTGGATAATTTTAGCTAACTTATTGACGCTTTTAGTCGCACGACCGGCGAGAGTATTAACGGAAGTTTCATCGCTGATAATTTCCCATAAAGGTACTCCTAATTCTTGGGCAGCTTTGAGCAAACTATCGATTGTGGTTTTACCAATACCGCGCCGAGGAGTGTTAATAATTCTCAGTAAACTAACGGTATCAGCAGGATTGGCAATCACTCGTAAATAAGCGATCGCATCTTTAATCTCCTGTCGATCATAGAATTTAAATCCCCCGACAATATTATAGGGGATATTATTGCGAATTAACCCATCTTCAAAGGGACGAGATTGGGCATTAATTCGGTAGAGAATGGCAAAACTACCCCAATTTAATTCGGGGTTTTCTTGGGTAAATTCTCGAATTTTATCGATAACAAAAGCCGCTTCTTCCTGTTCATCTCTGGCTTTAAAAACATAAATACTATCGCCCCCTTCTCTAGTGGGAACAAGGACTTTATCAATTCTTTGACTATTATTTTCAATTAATTTATTTGCCGCTTGTAGAATATTCTCCCGTGAACGATAGTTTTCCTGTAATTTCACCATCGTGCGAGTATCATCATCGGGTAAACCATCGCCAAAGTCCGCTTGAAAATTGAGCAGAATAGTAAAATCCGCCATCCGAAAACTATAGATCGATTGGTCGGCATCACCCACCACAAAAATCGATCGCTCCGTCCAATTCCACTCACTTTTTTTCGTTTCACCATTAGTCGATAAAAGCCGAATTAACTCGTACTGAATCCGGTTAGTATCTTGGTATTCATCGACTAAAATATGCTTAAATTGCGTATGCCAATAACCGAGAATAGATTCATTTTGCTGAAAAAGACGGACTGGAACCAGTATCAAATCATCAAAATCTAGGGCATTATTTTGTGCCAATTGCATCTGATAAGCCTGATAAACCTCAGAAATAACCTTTCCCCGAAAATTAGGGTTTTCTCTGGCGTAATCCCTGGGAGTTAACCCTAAGTTTTTGGCATTACTAATCGCATAACGTAGATTGCGAGCATCAAATTTTTTATCGTCTAAATTCATCTGTTTAGTGACGATATTTTTTACTAAACTCTGGGCATCAGATTCGTCCATAATTGAGAAATTCCTTTGCCAACTATGACCATATTCATCCTGATATTTATTAATGTCATAGCGCAAAATCCGACCACAAAGACTGTGAAAAGTCCCGATCCAGAGTTTTTTAGTATAATTGCGATAAACTTGAGAAAAGAGTTTTTTCTGTTCGTATTCTTCCAAAAGTTCTAATCTTTGACCGTATTTTTCCTGTGCTTGCTGTTGAGCAAAAGTTTTTTCAATTCTCGTTTTCATTTCCCGGGCCGCCTTATTGGTAAAAGTGACTGCGAGAATATTTTCTGGATCGACCTTGTGATGACGGATCAAATGGGCGATACGATAGGTTAAAGCGCTGGTTTTTCCCGATCCTGCTCCAGCAACCACCAACAAGGGGCCGCAAAAATGCTCCACAGCAAGGCGCTGAGAAGGATTGAGTTGTTCTAAATAATCGGCTGTGACTGTCATCGAAAATTTTGGGTCTGAAACCCCGTCGTTCTACGACGGCTTTACCGTTAAATACTAGCGCATTTACCAAATATATGCTAAAATGTGAGACATGGAAAAAGCCTATTCGTTTCG
>NZ_SFBY01000079.1:0-2890 GCF_007095505.1 Microcystis sp. M_QC_C_20170808_M3Col | reverse complement strand
GCGTCGGGATAGAAAATCGTGATCTGCTTGGCCCGGGGATCGACGATCCAGACGCGACTGACTCCCGCTTTTAGGTAGGCCACGGCTTTTTCGCTCAGGCTGCTGAAGGATTGTTCAGGGGAAATAATTTCGATGACTAATTCCGGGGGAACGGGACAAGCTTCATCGGTGAGGGGAATGTCTCCTAACCTTTCGGGGGAAATGTAGAGGAGATCGGGAACGGGACACCAATCTCGATTGTTTTTGCTTAGGACGATCGCCCATTCGATTCCCACTTCTCCCCGTCCTTGATTCCAGCGATCGAGTACGAGAAATAAAGCACCAGTTAAACGAGAATGAAAGAATTTCGGTGACATTTTCGGGAGCGCTTCTCCATCGACTAATTCATAGGTAATATCGCCATCGGGTAACGATAGAAATTCTGGTAATGTGAGGGATTTAGAAGAGATAAGAGTCATGGTATATAGTTTCTAGTGTAGTGAACATATCCCGCACAAGATAAAAATCAATCTTGTGTTAGAGCCTTAGTGTAGTTAATCACTACTGATCTATCTTTTGTGGGGTTATACTGAAGTCTTTCTTGATAGCCATTTGATCTCCATTTAATAAAAACTCCAGGCAAGTCTTTAAACCCTAATTCATGATCATAAGAATAAGGCTCAAAAGAATCATATATGGCTCCCTCCTGAACTGCACGGACTTTGATCACCATATCTTTACTGTATGCACATCCCCAATATTTTAATGGTTCTAATTTATATCGAGTTTCTTCCTTGTCGTAAATCCATTCGTAAACATCCACATTAGCATACTGATTTATATAGTTGCCTTCATCATTTTTTTTCAGAATCAAACGATCAATCGGAACTTGAATTTGAGGAGATTCTTTGACAATTTTTTCTAGATTATCACCCTGCTTACCGTCATCATATACCAAGGTAACGGATGGAGTCCAGCTACGGGTGATTACTAATCCTTTTTCATGAGCAGATTGACAAGTGAGATCGGCATTATAAACATAGTCTTGCAACAGGGAAAAAAGCTCAACAACTCGATAATCATCAATTGTCTGTTTTGTAGAAACACAATTCATGATCGCTTTCGGATCAAAGTTTTGAGCGTGCAAGTCATTAAGGGTTGTTTGATAATCTTCTAGCTCTGTCTCGCTCAAGGTATTGACAAATTCTGGAATATTATTGCCAACGACGATAATTTTTGCATCTTCAACATCACCTTTTCGATTGCAACGTCCCGCTCGTTGAATTAAACTTTCTGGGTTACACATTTGAGTAATCAATCTGGTACTATTTAAATCACAGCCAACTTCGATCGCACTGGTAGTAACCAGAATATAAGCTTGGTCATTTTCATCTCTCTCTTTTAATCTTTGATAAAGATTAGTTCGAGAATAATGTGAAGTTTTGGGAATATCTGACAAACGACCATGGTAGAGAAACAAAAATTCATTTTGTTCTGAATATTTAATGTTTAATGTCTGTTTTATTTTTTCATAAATCTCTATCGCATCTTTAACAGTTTCCACGGAAACGATGATCCGATGACTTGGATTAGAGTGCCATTCTTCAAGGGTGATCGAGATCAACTTTTGTTGAAAATTTCTCGAATTTTTTAGATTATAAGCAATATCATTAACCCACTTAAACTGTTTCAAATTAGAATAGTCTTGCTTCAAAATTTGCTTGTAAAAATTATTTAGCTTCTCTAGATTGTCCTGAACATCAATGTAATCGATCACGTTATCTGCAAGATAATCCAATCTTTCCAGATGATTTTGTGATAAAGTTGCCGTCATTAAAACAAGCGAGCGTCCTGCTTCATACAAAGCTTTAACCAAACTGCAAAAGTTAGTAAACGAAATATCATCATAGGTATGAGCTTCATCAAAACAAATCAGTGTATTACCATGATGAATTCGATAGGGAAAGATGAATGATTTTTGCTTATCACCATAGCCAAAGTATCGATATATAAATTTATCAATCGTTGTTAAAATAATATCTCCTTTGTATAAATGTCTTCGAGAATTATTGCTAGGTTTAACTTCTCCATCTAGATAAACATATCGATTCATTTCGGTTCCCGTATCTATCACCAAAGACACTTCACGTCCCTTGTGTAAGAGTGAAAATTGTTTTAAATATTTCTCACATCTCTGTTTTTGATCTTCTAACAAACTTCGTGCAGGTAGGGGTATAATCAGGCGATGTCTATCTTCTTTTGTAGATAGCATAGCTAAAAAGGGAATAATAATCGCTTCAAATTTTCCCACTCCTGTAGGAGCTTTAAGGATAAAAGCTGGATGTTGAGTTTCAACCATTGTTTGAAAGACTTCTTCCTGCATTGGATTAGGTTGAAAATTCGCTAATTCTTTATACCAAAAAATTGCATTTTTTGATTTTTCTGGAATCGGTTTAGTTTTTGAATTATAAGGCTTGATAATGGCAGTAATTGCTGGGTCTTCATTGATATTATGTTCGTTTTGTTTCCACCACTCTTTAACAAGAGTATTCAATTTACTTCCTAATTCCTTATCTTTTCCATTTTCGTGTAATTGTTGGAGTTGATTTTTATCCTCCTCTGATAAATTATATGTCCACGAACGAAAATTTAAAGTGATAGTTGGTTCTTTAAAAGGATAGGGATCGAGATAAAAAACACGGTGTTTGCTATCTTCGGATATACCTTTAGTTATTGTAAAATCCATAAATGTGCGAGATTTTGCCTGTTCGTCGTCTCCAATAACACGACAAGCGGCTCTTCTAGGTTCTGTGTGAGCATGGTATAATAGTAACACAGAACAGGAGGTGGGTTATGTGGATAAATTTTGATCAACTCCTCGATTTACCAAATGTAACAGTGGTCAATTATC
>NZ_SFBY01000078.1:0-9876 GCF_007095505.1 Microcystis sp. M_QC_C_20170808_M3Col | reverse complement strand
CATACCGAAACTAATACGCTTGGGGAGAGATTCCCTCTGGTTTGGTTGGATACGTCCTGCCAGATTAAGGAAACTCAGTGAACCAAGAATCCCTCGCATGAGAGCGATGGGAGTGTCAAAGTAATCACTGGAAAAAGTTAACAGGGACGCAATGAAACACTTTCACGAACCATGGATTCAAGAATGGTGTCAAGAAAACGGCTGGACAGAGCTATTTCTCGAACGCTACAGTAATTATTGGGCATTCCCTCCCAATGCCGTGATGCCAGAACCAATTCCCACCAAAGTGTTACAAAAAATTAAGCGCCAAAAAGGTCTATCTCCTGCCGAAAAACTTTGGTTAGGAGTGGCGATCGGATTGACTGTAACAGCTTTAATTCTCTGTGTCATCCTCGCTTGTCCTATGCCTATAGTTCTCGCTTTCGCTTTTGATGCTGTCACCGCAGCGCGATTGGAAGTGGAATATTAAGCAGGCAAAAATTGAGCAGCAAAAACCCAAAAAGGGGGAGATTTTTCCGAAAGTCTTCCCCTTTACCGCTTTTTTCTGGACAGGGACGATCGATCTGTCTTGAATCAGTAATCGGTGATCAGTAGTCAGTAGGAGAATAGAATATTAAGTGAGCAGTATTCAATGGCAGTTTTCTGCTGTCTTTTTACTGATTACTGTTTACTGTTTACTGATCACTGAAAAGTCCCCATGTCCGAATCTCGTCGCTTACAGTTTACCCCCGATCTGGAAATTTGTCGTATTTTGAACGGAATGTGGCAAGTTTCAGGGTCCCATGGTTCGATCGCACCCCAAAAAGCGATCCCTAGTATGTTTTCCTATCTAGATGCCGGTTTCACCACTTGGGATCTGGCCGATCATTACGGTCCGGCCGAAGATTTTATCGGTGAATTTCGTCGTCAATTAGTTGCCCAAAGGGGCATTGATGCTTTAAATAATCTGCAAGCTTTCACTAAATGGGTTCCCCGTCCGGGTAAAATGACTAAGGAAATAGTCGAAAAAAATATCGCTATTTCCCTACGTCGTATGGATGTGGATAGTCTCGATTTATTGCAGTTTCACTGGTGGGATTATCGCGATAAAAATTATCTAGATGCCTTATATTTTTTAGGAGAATTACAACAGGAAGGCAAAATTAAACACCTGGCCTTGACTAATTTCGACACGGAACATTTAAAAATTATTCTCAGCGCCGGGATTAAAATAGTCTCCAATCAAGTCCAGTTTTCCCTGATCGATCGTCGTCCTCTAGCTAAAATGGCGCAATTTTGCCAGGAACATAACATCTATCTACTCGCCTATGGTACTCTAGCAGGAGGCTTATTAGGGGCAAAATATCTCGGTCATCCTGAACCTAATGCCATGAGTCTCAATACCGCTAGTTTACGGAAATATAAAAACATGATCAATGCTTGGGGAAACTGGCAATTATTCCAAGAATTATTAACCGTTCTTAAAGCGATCGCTGATTCCTATCATGTCACCATTCCTAATGTGGCAGTGCGTTACGTTCTCGAACAAAAAGCCGTAGCTGGAGCAATTATTGGGGTACGTTTGGGTGTTGCTGAACATATCCAAGAAAATGCCCGTATTTTCGATTTTCAATTATCCCCCCAAGACTATCAAAAAATTGATCATGTCTTGCAAAAATCCCAGGATTTATTGCAGTTAATCGGTGATTGCGGTGATGAGTACCGTCGTTAACGAAGGCGGTCGGCAGGGGCAGGAGGCCGTTTTTGTAACGGGGATTTATGCCCCGCTCCCAAAACTTTTCGCCTTAAGGTGAGGTTTTAGTCCCGATTTTTTCGATAAGTAGGTAGGTGTTAAAAATTGTCAGCTTCCCCCCCTTATCAAGGACTGATAACTGATAACTGATAACTGATAACTGATAACTGAAAAGAGGCTAATGATGAGATTTGAACAACCAATCCCCGATGATCCCGCTAATCAATGGCGCTATCAATTAGATCAATTCGTGCAGGAAAATCAACAGGAATTAGCAGGTTTAATGTGGGGTTTACTCTCGGAATGGGGAGAAGATGCCCAAGAAACCCTGGGCATCGATCTTAAACCCCAGCCCCATTTTGTCTGTTGTTCTAAGGAAGCTCTAGAGAAATTAAATCGCCAGGTTAATCGCAAAATTCAAGAGATGCTTGGGATTATTTATCGCTATAATCCCAGGGAAGAAGTGGCTATAGTCGCTATCGGTGATGGTCAGGTAAAATTGATTTATTTTCAACCCGATCTTTCCCCTCCTGAATGTTTTAATCGCCTCGAAGTGGATCTCGATACCCTCATTCAACAGTTAGAGGTCAAAATGCTGACGGAAATCCAATCTTTCCCAATTTGATGCCGATTGCCAACGCAAAAAGTTGGCAGGTTGTCCCACCGATAAACCCGCTAATCCGATCGCTTTTCTGGGGGATTCTGTCCCTAGAAGAATTGCTGTTTCTAAATCACATATTCCCCAGTTAACTAAATTGGCTACTCCTTGTAATAAGGGTAAGGTTGTTCCCGCTAAAGTACCGTCAAAAAGTCTTGCTGTTCCCTGTTTAACTTCAATTTCTCTCTCGTCCCAAGGATAGACACCATCCCCTAAACCGATCGGTGCTAAAGCATCACTAACTAAGAAAATTCCTCGATGATAATTACTGGCTTTTAGTAATAATTCTATCATGGTTGCATGGATGTGTTGACCATCGGCAATTAACCCACAATAGACATCACGATTGATAATTGCTTCCCCTAATAAACCCGGTTGACGATGATGTAAAGGAGGCATGGCATTAAAGGCATGAGTAACCATTTTTGCCCCCTGTAAAAAGGCTTTTTTGGCTATTTCTTGACTCGCTTGCGAATGTCCTAAACTGACGGTAATTCCTCGATCGCTTAGGTATTTAATCACCGTACCGCTACTATCTAATTCTGGGGCTAGGGTGATAATTTTTACGATCGATAAGTAGTTCCCAAAGAGTTTATCTACTGTTTCTATACTTGGTTTTAAAAGATATTGTCCCGGATGCGCCCCCCTTTTTTCATAGTTTAAAAATGGACCCTCTAAATGTACTCCTAAAACCTGGGCGCTCCCTCGATTTTCCTGTTGCTGTTTCTCGATATATTTGGCAATTACTGAGAGGGATTTTTGAAATTTCTCCACGGACGTGGTGACTAGGGTGGGAAGATAACCATCAATTCCTTGATTCCCAAGATAATCGCTAATCTTATCTAACTTTTCTAGATCTGTTATTTCTAAGTCGGGAAATGCTAATCCTAATCCTCCATTGATCTGTAAATCTACTCCTCCTAACGATAGCCAATCCCCTTCCATATCGATAATCTTTTCCCCTTTTATCCTTCCCCCCATCTCCGTTATCCTCTCAATCTTTCCAGCAGCATTTATCTCTATTTGTTGTCGATCCTGATGGTGGGGAATTCTAGCGTTAATTAGGGTTATCATAGAAGCAGAAAACTAATTTTTTTTTATTATAATCTCAAAAAAAAACTTTTTTTTTGATGATGCTTGACAAGTGTGCATTTTTTTGAGATACTTTTTTATATAATGGGAATCTTTGCGTTTACCTTTGAATGCCCACATCCGATTATATAAAAATCATCATAAAAAAATGATACCATAACCTGACCGCTCCCTGTCCAGAGATTGCAAAAATACTTGACAAAACAATCACATCCCCTTTCTGCCGCAGTTCCGGCGTTCCCCAAAACCAGTGACTGTCAGAGGGAAAGCTTTGTCCTATAATAAAATTAAGACCTTATAAAAACTCCTTTTTTAGCAATAAAAGAGTAGCAATCTCAGCAATTAGACAGGGGTGTGTGTTGTTTAGAAAAATAGGGAAAAAGACTCAAGAACCGCGTCGTATTATTATCGGAGATGTGCATGGCAGTTTTCAGACACTTTTGCGACTATTAAACCGAGTTGCTCCCGATAGTGAGGATGAGGTTTATTTTCTGGGAGATTTAATCGATCGAGGACAGCAGAGCTTGGAAGTGGTGGATTTTGTCATCAAAAATAACTACCAATGTCTCCTAGGAAATCATGAATATATGCTCTTAAAAGCTCTGACGGGAAAAGAAGTTCCTGAAAGATGGTTCAACGGCTGGATTGAGAGTGGTGGGGCGGCGACACTACTAAGTTATAATAACAATATACCCGCCGAGCATATCAATTGGTTCCAATCCCTACCCGCTTATTTAGACCTAGGAGATATTTGGTTAGTTCACGCGGGAGTACACCCAGAATATCCCCTTGAACAGCAAACAAACGAGCAGTTTTGTTGGATTAGAAATGAATTTCATACCATGACCCAACCCTATTTCAAGGATAAACTAATTATCACAGGTCATACTTTAACCTTTACCTTTCCCGATGTCAAACCTGGACAACTAGCTCGCGGCAGCGGTTGGCTAGACATTGAAACTGGGGTTTATCATCCTCAAAGTGGTTGGTTAACTGCTTTAGATTGGACAAATCAATTAGTTTATCAAGTGCAGTCTCAAAATAAAAATTGTCGCACGATCCCTTTAGAAAAAGCCGTGGTTAATCTAGACATTGACAAGATTTCTCGCTACTCTTCCCAGCAAAGCTCATCTAAATCGCTGAATATTTAATGGTGATCGGAAAAGAGAAGCGATAAAATCGGAAGGATCGGTTAAAATAGTTGATAATCTGATTAATACTCTTTGCTAATGACCCTTGAACTCTTATACCAAGCCTTCATCCAAACAATTCAACATCCTGACCCTGAGATAAATCTAGCTCGGGCAGCCCTACAAATAGCCAATTTTGAATATCCGCGCCTCAATATTGATCACTATTTAAATAGAATAAATTTAATGGCTGAGGAGGTAAAAAAACGTTTACCCGATAGATTATATCCTTTAAAAATAGTCAAGATTATCAATCAATATTTGTTTGAAGATTTACAATTTACTGGTAATACCCAAGAATACTATGACCCCCGCAATAGCTACTTAAATGACGTAATTGATCGCCGCACGGGTATTCCGCTCACTCTCTCGATCATCTATTTAGAGATTGCCAAACAGATCGATTTTCCCATGGTAGGAATTGGTATGCCGGGTCATTTTATTATCCGTCCCGATTTCGAGGAAGTGGAAATTTTTGTCGATCCCTTTCACGGTGGTGAAATCTTATTTAAACAGGACTGTCAAGAAAGATTAAGTCAAGTTTATCAACAGCCAGTTAAATTAGAAGAACATTTTCTCAATATTGCTACCAATCAGCAAATTTTATTACGTTTGTTGACTAATTTAAAATATATTTACCTGAATCGTCAACAATGGTCTCAGACAATTCGGACAATAGAGCTGCTACTTTTGCTCATTCCTAATCATCCCCTAGAGCTGCGCGATCGAGGTTTAGTTTACTATCAAATTGGACAATTTAGCCGAGCGCAACAGGATTTAGGCTTCTATCTCGCTCTCCTACCCAACGCTCAAGATGCGGAATCCATTCGGCAATTATTGCAAAAAATTAACTCTTAAGTCGACTGATTACTGATTACTGTTCACTGAAAAATCCCCCAACCCTTTACTGATAAATGATAACTAAGATGACTATTAGTCCTTCTGTCACCACGAAAAAACTCAAAATTGGTCAACTGCGAAAAGTCCATCATATCGCTTTCAACGTCAAAGATATGGAGGCTTCTCGTCATTTTTATGGGGAAATTTTAGGCTTAGAGGAATTAGTGGGGGAAAAAATTCCCAGTACCTTAAAAGAATTAGTTGCCCAGGGAAAAGTGGCCAATTTTATCACCCCCGATGGTACAGTAATTGACCTATTTTGGGAACCAGATTTAAACCCCCCCGACGACAATGCCGAAATCGCTTTTACCCGTGCCAACCATTTAGCCTTCGATATTGCTCCCGAATGCTTCGATTTTGCCCTAGAAGTGCTACAAAGTCAGGGAATTACTATTGCTAGTGGACCCGTGACCCGTCCGACTGGGAGGGGGGTTTACTTCTACGATCCCGATGGCTTTATCGTCGAAATTCGCTGTGATCCCGCATCTTAACGACTCAGAGGACGAAAACTGCGACTAAAAACCAGAAAAGTTAGGATAATCGCTAATATAATCGCCGTTATCGCAATTAGAGGCAGAGAGACCTGTTTAACAGCGATCGCCAAGAAAGCCCAGATAAACACCCCGATAAAAGCCCGATCTTTTCGGTTTAAACCGACTAAAATCGCGATTATTGCCCCGATAACCATGATTATCATCGTCCAGATACTAGGAGCAATTCCCCAACCGTTCCAGTTGGTCCAATCTAGCACCGAAGCGACGTTGACAATCGTGGCTACGGTAATCCAAGCGAAATAGATACTAATAGGAGCATTAACTAATAAACCCTGTTTACGATTGACAATAAAGCGATTAATTTCTAAGCGGAGATAAAGCCGGATGAGAGGAATTAAAATGCCTAGCATTGCCAGTAAAGACAGGATAAAAAAACGGGATTGAAAGAGAATTACCCAGAGAATCTGACAAGCACTAGCGATGGCTAATTCGTAGCCTAACCGACGCAAACGCGGTTCAGTTTTATTGAAAGCCAAAGCTTGGTAAATTCCCAGACTAATTAAACCCAGATAGATTAATCCCCAGATAGCAAAAGCATAATTAGCGGGAATAATTAAGACATCTTGAAAAACTGTATTCGAGATAGCCCCGATATTTTCGCCGTTGAGAGGGAAAATATTAGCGAAAATATTGGTGATAAAAGCCCCTAGAATAGCAAATAAATTTAGTTCTTGTCGGAGACGATCTCGATCAAAATTCATAGGTCAATCAAAGATGGAAAACATCATTTCGCCCTGAGCGGCCAATTGCCCATCGACTCTTGCTTCCCCTTGCATTTTAGCAATTTTATTCATCTTGAAGGATAATAATTCCACCGTCATGATTAATTGATCCCCTGGCACCACAGGACGACGAAAACGGGTTTTATCAATGCCAGCGAAGGCAAAAAATTTTCCTTTCATCCCGGGTAATTGGGTCAAAATCACTCCCCCCACTTGGGCCATGGATTCAACAATTAACACCCCCGGCATCAAGGGACGATTGGGAATATGACCGGGAAAAAAAGGCTCGTTGATCGTGACATTTTTTAGGCCAACGGCCTTTTGACCGGGTACATAGTCAATAATACGATCAACTAGGGCAAAGGGATAACGATGGGGCAGTAGTTGGCGAATTTCCTCGACGGTAAAGGTAGTTTTTATGACTGGTTCCAACTCGGTTAAGGCTTCGGTCACGATGGTCATGTAAGTCAAAAATTACAAGTGAGATCAGACATTATCTCATAATCAGTTATCAGTTATCAGTTATCAGTTTACTGTTTACTGTTTACTGGAAATGGCTGACAGCCTTTTTAATTGGGCATTTCAGTTAAACGAGCATTTTGATAATAATGGCTGAGAATGCGGTCATAAGTCACCCCTTGGTCAGCGAGGGAAAAAGCACCCCATTGACTTAAACCGATCCCATGACCGAAACCGCGACCATTAATGGCAAAAGTACCGTTATTAGCTGAAATCGTGAATAGGGTACTACGCAACTCCAGTATTTGCCGTAATTGGGTATCAGAGATTAATTTAGAGCCTTGATCGCCCACTACGCGCATTCTAATCACTCGTCCGTGGGGAGTGGTCCTTTCGGGAGATAGCGATCGCACGCGACCAACACCACCGATTAAACGGCCTAATTCACTGGCGCTAAAGTTTTTTGACCATTGAAATACTGGTGCGACCTGATCGTAATCGACGACACCGCGTAGGTAGGGTAAGGGGGAATTCCAAACATCCTCGACATTTTCCGTATGGCCTCCGGAGGAGGAGTGAAACACCGCTAGAATCGGTTTGCCGTTGAAGCTCATAATTTGTCCGGCGGTGGCATTAACCGCCTCCTGGGTGCTAGTAAACTCGCTTTCTAGACCCTTATAAACTTGGGTGCGGGTGGTAGTACCGAGATCGTAGATGCGATTGCCGGAAGTATTCATTTGGTAGAGAGCATAGGTGCGCGCCGCCACGGATTGGGCTTTTAAGGCCTCTTGCGGCCAGGAGGGAATCGCTTCCGCACCGACGACACTATAGAGATATTCCTCTAAATCGACTAAATTTAGGGCTGTCACCCCAGAACCTTGCCGAATGAGCCTTGTACGTCCTCGATACCAGCGATCATTAATCCAGACGTAACCATCATTCCCTGGTTCGATGATCAATTGACTGGCCTGCCAATCGGCCAAACCCACCGCTTTTCCTCTGGGATTAGCATTGAGGGCATTCATGGCGGTCAATTCTCCTAAGACTCTGCCGGCCCCATCTTTCACCACAGCATCGGTGGAACTGCCCACGGAGACGGCACTAACACCTTTACTGATGGCAATGCGTAATTCGACAGCAGCCTGGACTGGGGCGATAATCAAAGCCCAAAAAACTAGGACGAGCCAGCTATGGGCAGGCAGGCGCTGCAGGTAACTACCCAGCAGCCTTGCTGTGTGTTTATTGGTCATGGGGATCGAACTCCTCACACAATCGATCGATAATCAATTTTACCCAGACTGGGACTTTTTTGCTACTCCAGTTCGGAAAAATTTTTCCCCTGTCACTTTTTCCCGATTGTCTGACAATTTTTCTGTCCTCTGACCCCCTGAATCGGCAAATTGCCCTATTTTGTCCGATTAATCGGGATTTATTCGGGTTAGTCGATTATTCTAATTAGTCGGGCAAAATTAATTTTCTAGGTTCGAGTGGACAATCGCCAATTCTTGCCGCCAAACTAGCAGGGATTTCTCCCAAGCTAGTTCCCATTTTTGCGCCAAAAAAGGCGGTATTTTTTGACTCTTTAACTAAAGAACTTCCATCTTAAGTTGAACCCGGGGATGAGGATGATGAAATCTTTCATAATACAGTGAGTTTTTTTCTTCTTCAGTGAATTCTAGGTTAATCATGTTTTCAATGAGTGCTTTGCTTCTAATTATGACTCTTAAACTATAGCGTTTCCTGTTCACAAAAGGTACATTTTCAATCCTGAAAAGCTTAATCAGCAAAAGTTAAATTGTACCTCACAAATGCGAGAAGCGCTATATATTATTGTGGTTCTTCGTTACTTAGTATGGTTCGATAGGGTGGCATAAATGAACTAAATCCTTATCTGGCAAGAGATTTGATTAGTTCGCTCTAGATCGAAAACAATTAACAAAAATCGCCAAATGTCTTTTTCTATAAGAGTTTCATTCCTTATAACCCTGTACGTTGCATAAGACAAACCGAAGAACCATTATTGTCTTTGAGTAAAAAATGCAAGTTATAGCCGTGCAAAGTATATGAGTGAAATTCAATTTTAATCGGGAGTGGGAAGTGGGAGAAAAATCCCTAACTGGGTTTTTGAAGTTTGATCGGGAGTTCATCGTAATATTAAAAGCGGATTTGGTATAACATCTTGTAAATAAGTATTGTTATAATAATGACATCAATCAAGCTATCGTCGCCTATGTCTGAACAATTAATCGCTAATCTTGCTCATGCCTTTAAACCAGTTCCTTTACCTGCTGGTAGTCCCTTTTATGTAGATCTAAAAGCAGTGAGAGCGGATGCCGATGTTTGTCTAGATTTGGGCAGAAAAATTATTCGTGCGTTGCCAACAGAGTACACCCATCAACTCTACACAGGACATCGAGGAGGGGGGAAATCAACGGAATTATTGCGCCTGAAAAAATAGACCTCTTGCATAATTTTTTTATGGTATAATATAAGGTTTTGCTTTTTTCTCAATTCTTAGATTGAAGTGGAAAAAAGAATAAAATGTGATCTTAGGTCAGGAAATCATCTA
>NZ_SFBY01000077.1:0-2805 GCF_007095505.1 Microcystis sp. M_QC_C_20170808_M3Col | reverse complement strand
CAGCCCAAGGTGCGCCGCAATAGCGACTCTTGTTCTGGTGTGGGGTAAAATCGAAACCAATAGGCTTTTTCCATGTCTCACATTTTAGCATATATTTGGTAAATGCGCTAGTATTTAACAGTAAAGCCGTCGTAGAACGACGGGGTTTCAGACCCAAAATTTTCGATGAGTAACGGGTACGGTAGGGATCGAACCTACAACCGTCCGCTTAGAAGGCGGATGCTCTATCCATTGAGCTACGTACCCAAGAAAGCACAATTATAGATCATACTTCCAACAGTGACAAGTGGTAGGACTAATTTTCGCCGCTACCCCTCTTTGCCACTGTCCAAGCTTAATGATGATGGTGGTGTCCGTGGTGATGATGGTGATCGGAATGAATGTGAGGAATTGTTACAGAACTATTGACAGATAAAGCCTCTTGTGATATGAGAGCTTCGATATGTTCCTCGGCCCAATCGGCAGCCATCCGGCAAAATTCGGGGTTATCGTTGACACAGGCCATCTGCACATAATTAACTTGGTCGTGTTTGCGGCGTAAAGCTTCGATAATATGCTCCACATCCAGTAAAGTTTCGTGATTTTCCGTAGCAAAGCCAATCGGCATGAAAATTAAAGCTTTGGCCCCTAATTCGATTAAATTCTTCGCCGCTAACTCTGCATTCGGTTGCGTCCATTTAATTAAGGGGGTTTGGTGATTTAACCAACCCACAGAAACCAAGGGATAACGATAGATTAATTTTTCCCGGACTAACTCGTATAAAGCTTGACTTTCATCGATTCCCGACGTAAATCCCTTCGCTTCGTGGGGACAACCGTGATTCATTAAAATAATGCCAATTTGCGAGGGAAGACAGCTACTAGCTACCTCGGTAGCGATTTTTTCTTCCACTAACCGCGCCATTAGCTCTATATAAGCGGGTTGGTTATAAAACGAGGGAATATAGCGCAATCCTTTCACCCAATGTTCCCCCGTTTGTCCTTGAGCTAAAGCTTTGTTAACTTGTTCGATCGCAATGCCACTGGTAAAGATAGAATCAACCACGAGGAGAGGATAGATCAAAATTTTCTCGAATCCCCGTTCGCGGATTTCCCCTAATACCTGTGCTGGTAAAAAAGGCGCGCAGAAGTTAAACGCTTTGAATACCTCCACCCGATTACCCCATTTTGCCTGTAAATTGCGCTCGATTTCCTGTCTTTGATGCTCGAAAATGTGGTTATGGGGCGAAATAAAGTGATTATGCTGGTGTTGCCATTCGTGTAGGTCAAATATGGCCAATAATTTCGCTAGGGGAGGATAAACCCAAGTCGGTACAGGAGCGAACTTAGCCGTCAGCAGATTTAAGGCCTGTTCATTATAGTTGGCAAAGTCCTCGTAACTCTCCACTTCCCCGTATCCCATTAATAATACCGCCACTCGATCGCTGTGGTTGTGGGTAGCGGCTAACTGTTGTTGATCTGAAATGGCAACCACGTTTTTAACCCCGATTTTCTAAGTGAAAAACGCTATATCACTGGGATAGTAGCACTTTCCTATCCTATCCCCTCGCACGGGATAGACCGCTAAAAATTTATAACCTCTACAGAATCATACAGATTGCTTATCATCCTCATTAATAAAACGAGATGTAAAGAAACTTTAAATAATGTTAAGATCGTTGTAGTCCCACTTATGAGAGATATGACAGCAGGCGTGTTTGGTAGCTTACCTTTTCCCAATCAGAGCGGCGATCAACTCATCAGTAAGGCGGTGAGTGCTGCGATCGCTGCATTATTCAAACGGACAGGCAAGCTGAAAGCTACTGTCCGCGCCGAACCCGTAGCCAAATTACTGCAAGGCAGTATCGACGGTTTTGACTTTATCGGTCAGTCGATGCTGATGTACAATGGCCTACGCATCGAAGCCATGGAATTGTATGTGCAAGCGGTGGCGATCGATTTTAGTGCCATTTTTACCGGACAGGTAAAACTCCGTCAACCGACGCGGGCCACTTTGCGGGTAGTTTTAACGGAAGAAGATTTAACCACCTCTTTTAATACACCTTTTATTGTCGAAAAACTGCAAAGATTAGAGTACGAAGGTAAATCAATTCACTGTCAGAATACGGAATTAATTCTCAATGACAATAAAACTTTAACTCTGAAAAGTCTGATCAAATTGGGAGAAGAAGAACCAATTCTTCTAGAAATGACCACTGCTGTGGTTGTGGAAGAACGGCGAAAAATTCAATTTGTTGAGGTGGTTTATCAAGGGGACGAAAGATCGAAAGCTTTAGGAGAAGCTTTAATCAGCCACGTTAACAACCTCATGGATTTAGATAAATTTGCCCTCGATGGTACTCAATTAAGGGTCGATCGACTACGTTTAAAAGATAAACAGATCATCTTTTATGGTATCGCCGATATCGAGCGTTTTCCCCAAAGAAAATAGGCAGCATTTTTGCATTTTAATCGTGCTTGTGGCTACAGGGAGGCACAGGATCGTAACCTCCGGGGTGAAAAGGATGACAACGGAGAATACGCTTAATTGCTAACCAAGAACCGCGCACCACACCAAAGCGATCGATCGCTTCCATGGCATACTGGGAACAGGTGGGTTGAAAACGACAGGAAGGGGGAAATAGCGGCGAAATAAACCGTCGATATCCCTTAATTAAACCAATAAAAATTCCTTTCATCGAAAATTTGGGTCTGAAACCCCGTCGTTCTACGACGGCTTTACTGTTAAATATTAGCGCATTTACCAAATATATGCTAAAATGTGAGACATGGAAAAAGCCTATTCGTTTCGATTTTACCCCACAC
>NZ_SFBY01000076.1:0-18958 GCF_007095505.1 Microcystis sp. M_QC_C_20170808_M3Col | reverse complement strand
AGCCATTGCTATTACTTTTTTAGTTATCAATCTTTCCACCCTGCTTCGGCAGGTTTTTTGGGCTTTTTTATGTCTGAAATGGAAAAACCGCACTTTTTCTCGGTCAATGATTATAATAAGTTATGACTTAGAAACTAATCAACAACTAAAGCTTATGCTTGTAGCTAAGTGAAATCATTGATTAAGAGACCTGTACTTTTCAATAACTTTTTCAGCAGACCCTAAATAAAATACGAATAAGACATGGCAGGGACGGGGATGCAAGGCTTGCGCCAACTACAACGTCTTTGCTACCAAGGTCTGCCCATTCCTCCCTTACGACCCTTACCTCGATGTCATCCCCCACCGGCCTGTGCTTCTCGTCGTAAACGGGAAGCCTTAGCTTGTCAAATTGAGTTTTCTCGGGTTACAGTTTTCTCGGGTTGAGGCTCAACTGACTTTTCTGCACCACTAAGCTACAAGAGGATTAAAGGCGGAGACCATGCTTCTTAAAATGATAGTAAGCAGCAAGACCAAATCCTAATGCAATGGTAAAAATTGGAGTAGTTCTTCCTTCCATTAATATGGATATTGACCATGCAAAAACTCCAGGCAAGACAGTTAGCAAAGCAGTCCGTTTTTTGGGAGCTAAAGTGCTAGGCTTTAGCAAAGCTTTTACATACAGCCAAGGGAATTTAACATAAAAAATATAAGCAAAAAAAGAAAATAAGACTAAGCCACCCTTGAGTAAAAACGTGAATATTCCAATATGACACCAGATAGTATCTTCATTATTTCTATTAGGCGCAAAAGTAACTGAGCCCATTCCTCTACCTACTATTAACTCGAAATCTTGCAGACCTTGAATTGCTCCAATAGCTTCTTCAACTCGTAATTCGGAGGAGCGATCTCCTTGTGAAATTTCTTCAAATCTCTTAAACACTGATAGATTCAAAAATGCTGAACTAACATCAAAACTGAATTCAATTGTCAACACAATTGCCAGGGATAAAAAAGTCCAAAACAGTATTTTCTTTAGTTTCTTAACACTTAAAATAGATGATGATTTGCTTATAATTCCATTAGATAATTTAAAAAGTAATGGAATGATTGAAGATAACAATAAAATACTTGTAGATACGATTACAAATCTCTTGGCAGCAATCAATCCCACAAAAAGGAAATTTATTCCAATTATTATCCAGAGTAGAATTGCCCAAGGCAATTTCTGCCTACCTATTATACCTATGGCAATCGCAAATGGTATTTGAAGAAAAATCAAATAAACAGTTTCCACGCCAGTATTTATTCTTTGTCCATATATACTTTCATTAATTGATATTCCTAAATTATTAATAGCTTGTATGTGAGCGAAGACAATCAGTAAAGTTGTAAGGACTAGATAGGCGACAAGTTGTAATTTTGGATTATAAGATTTAACTATCAAGCGAAACATAAATAAACCCAAATAAAACCCCCGAAAGACCGATAAATCAGCAATAATTGCCTCTAAATTATTGCCAAAGATTCTCCAGCCAATTACAGTATAAACAACAATGAAAAAAGTATATAAAAGAACAGTTTTACTAAGTAGCAACTTGCGTGACTCTTTGTCGAAATATAATGTCGTAGCAGCAGCAAGGATAAGAGGGGCTATTGACATTCCAGGAATAATAATTATATTCGCAGCTTTGGCTGAAGTTTCATCAATCGAGAAACCCCAGATTAAAATTAAAGAGAGACAGATATAAAAAACTGCGCTTATAATTATTTTAGTTACTTTTGATGATTGGCGATTGGGCGCAATACTTAAGGTTTGTAAATTAAAATTACTCATTAAATTACTCCAAATTAATTTCTATTTATAGATTACCAATAAATGCTTTCACCTGAGACTTAAATTCAACTAAAGAAGGAACGCCACGCAATAAGGGAATGTTCTTTTTAATAATTCGCATACCTTCTCTCAGAAACTTAGCCTGATATAAATAATTAGGTTTCATCGGCTGTGGCTTGGCTGGTCTATTATTATAGACATCAATAAATAATTCTAGCCATTCTTTAATAATTAATCGGTAGTCAAATTTCTCCCTGACAAAGTTAATCCCATTTTGCCCAAATTGTCTAGCTACATCAGGATTATCCAATAAATAAAGAATATTCCTTATTAAATCCCTATCACTCCTTCCCAATAATCCTGTTTTACCATGAACTACGGTATCGAGCAATCCCCATTTAGCGGCGGAAACAACGGGAGTACCGCAAGCCTGAATTTCCACCCCACTGATGCAGAAAGTTTCTGTACTTCCTGTAGGACTGACAACTCCCACGTCAGCAGTTTGCAAAATTTCAGTTTTCTCAGCACCTAGCAAGCCAGAAAAATGAACAGATTTTATTACATCACCATTCTCATCAGAAAGAAAGGGGCGTATGTAATTTGCTTCGTAAGTTTCTTCTGCCACTCCCCATTTCCCTAATTTTTGATTGCGGTTGTAGACTTTGCCACTGCCAATTACAATTAGCTTTGCTTCTGGCTTTTTTGCGAGGATGTGAGACCAAACTCTAGCAAGTACATGGAATTGTTTTGCCGGATCAAGACTTCCAAGATATACAACCGTATTTCTTTGTTTTATTATATCATTTTTTGAGGCATAAGTTTCAATATTAAATGGGTGAAAAATTCGAGTTGACTTTTCAAAAATTCTGTGATCTCGATACATATCTAATTCTTCTTGCCCGACACAAACATGACACTTAATTTGTGGACAATCTACCATGCGCTTCAATTCTTCGATAGTAGGGAAGTTGTCAGACCGAGCTATAGTTTTTACTTTCAATATGCATAATTTTTCATAGAGATCTTGAGTTAAAAATGAAGATCTAAAAATAAATATATCACATCCTTCAACTTCGCTTTTTGCTGCTGCATCAACGGCATCAACTATCTGACAAAATTGTAAAGATGGCGGCAATAATTCGGTAATGTTGGCAAGCAGTAAAATTTCAAGTCTATCTGGGTAAAATTTATTTAAATAATAAGCCGTAGCAATTTCAGAGAATTGAGTCCCCCCTAACCCAGGATTGCCTAGTTCTGGAAACCTGCAATCGACATTGGGATAGCCTTCGTTTTGGACGTAAAATCCTACTTTAATTTTTTTTGTCATTGCTTTAGATTTTTTTGCCTATCAAATAAAACATATTTTTATAAATGGGGCATTCAAAGTGATTCCATTTAAAATTTGGTAGTTTACTTTCGAGTGAATTAAAGTACTCAACATTATTGAAATCATGGAATTTAGGTTGGTATGCAATTAGTACATACTTAAATTTTGAGATAGATAATAGGCTCAAACTCTTGTCTAAGATCGTATGGACATTCACTCAAAGACCATGTAGCCATAAAGAGAGATTCATCCAAATTTATAACATTATCACTAACATTAGATGCTGCTCCAGAGAGCCATTTCAGGTTACTTAACGTTTCTGTATTAGGACAAGGTAGAAAAACATTTTTCAGATAAAATTTTTGAATGGCACACATTACTGGAAGATCGTAAATAAAATACTTGTTCGTATATCCAAGGTTTTTTAAAAGTCTAAAAAAACTACCATAGCCACCACCAAATTCAACAATTTCTTGGAGATGTAAGACATCAATATTTGTGTATTCCAAGAGTCTAATCAAATGATATCCATGCTGAATCAGCAGTGGACTGCTTAAAGGATAAGAGGTATCTAAAAATGGTTTTCCTACCGGGGATTCAGTGAGTGCATTCTGGATAGCTGCCGTAAATTTATCGGAACTGAATATGTAGTTTAAATACTGAAATGAGAGTCCAAACTGATTGGGATGTACTGTCCCAGTCATTTTGGGAAATCTCAAAAATTCAGATGGATCGCCATTTCTAAAACAAGATATTATCTCATTACAATAATTTCTCCATGCTTCAGATATTTTTGAATTACTAAGAGTGAAGTTGATTTCTTCGATCAAATTATCAACAAAATCAAGTTTTGGAGATTCATAATTATTGATCGACTTTGAAATTAGTCTTCTTTTAAGAGAATTTAGCTTTCTTGTGATTAAATTCATTATCTTTTTCTCTAAAGGCAGATATACAACATTAAGTTAACTGCTTGTCAACAACATCTTGATAACTGCCAGATTTAACCATGCGCCCCTTTTCCATCAAATAAACGCGATCGCAGTGTTCCACTGTTGACAGGCGGTGAGCGATGATAATCAAAGTCCTCGTCCCGGCGAGTGACTGAATGGACTCATTGACCAGCCGCTCTGTTTCATTATCCAATGCTGCTGTCGCTTCGTCAAGTACCAAAATTTCCCGCTGGTGGTATAGCGCACGAGCAATTCCTACCCGTTGGCGCTGTCCCCCCGACAGGCGCACCCCCCTTTCCCCCACTTCAGTCTTGATACCATGAGGAAGTTGCTCCACTAACTCTGTCAATTGAGCCGAAGCGATAGCCTGTTGCAGTCTCTCTCTATCAATCAGTGAATCAGGAACGCCAAAGGCAATATTTCTCTCAATTGTATCGTCAGTCAGAAAAATTGACTGCGGGATGTAGCCAATCAAATTCTGCCAGGAACGAATATTATCATAGATAGATACCCCGTCAACCTGGATGTCGCCGCTTTCAGGAATGAGTAGTCCGAGAATCACATCCACTAAAGTTGTCTTACCTGCTCCCGATTTGCCGATAAGTGCAATCGATTCACCTTTTTTAAGGCTCAATGATATATTTTCAATAGCTAACTTGGATGTGTTAGGATAGCGATAAGTTAGATGCTTCAGATCGACTAGATTATTAAAGGACATAGTGGAGGTTCTACTGGATTTTGAACCAACGAAGTTATCGAATGAAAGCAGCGGCTGAGTTGTTACCTCTTTGTCTGCTTCCTTCAAATCTGAGTAGAGTACTTCAACCGCATGAGTTCCAGTTTGCAATTGTCCAATTGCCGCTATAAGCTGGCTTGATGCGGGAATTAAACGAATTGAAGCGATTGCAAATACTGCCAGTGTTGACGTAATTTCTTGGAAATTTTGCTTCAGGAAGAGTTGAGAAATAGAAATAAAAAACATGACTACCAAAACCAAAAGAGTTTCAGTTAGGATGCGCGGCAGCATTTGAGCAGTATGTGATAAAGTATCTACCCTGGCATATTTTTGAGCCTGTACCTTCATCTGCGCCAGAAAGTAAGATTCACAGCCAATGATACGAGTTTCTTTGATACTCCCTAAACCGTGGTTTAGCAAGCGGATCATTTCCTGATTAGCTTCACTCGATTTTTGACCCCATTGCTTAAATTTATGCCTGAATTGATAAAACAGTAGGGATATGGGTAGGATTATCCCTAAAAGCATAATCAGTAGTAATATATTGGTTTGAGCCAGTAACCAAATGAGAACTGTTAAGACAATTAGATTAGATATACTGCTCAGCAATGGCAGCAGGCAATTGTGTAAAAAATGATGGGTCTCAAGAACAATATTCTTAATAAAGCTTGAAGTGTTTCTCTGCAAGTGAAAAGTATATCTAACTGTCAAATAAGCTTTCAGCAATCTTGTAAATAATTGTCCTCTTTGAATGTTACAAAAATCTCGGATATAGAACTGAGATAAAAAGTAAAGTAGCGACCTGAAACAGTATATTATAGCAATAACTAAACCGAGCAAGGCGACAAACTGCCCTGGAGATTGAAAGCCAAATTTAATATAACTCCAATCCAATACAGGTATTTTTTGAATGTAGCTCGGATTAGAAGCCAAGTTTAAAAAGGGAGCGATCAAGCTAATTCCTAAAACTTCTAAAATAGAGGAAAATATAAAGGTTATAATTAACCAAGGAAGTTGCTTTCTAACGCCTTTTAAAAGATACCAAACTTTTGATAAATAGGAGATCATTACTTGCTTACTAAATTTAATTTGCTTAAGTTGCTACAGTTTATTTATTGATTTAGAGTAAACAATGCCTGTAACTATCTTTGGATAATAATTTTAGCCTTTTGGTGGGCAATGCCATCCTACCTTTAATTTTGTCAAGGTACTTATAAATTGGTTCTTCGGCCTCCACGTCAATTCCCATTGCCTTCAGCTGTGCCGCCATGCGCTCTACCCTCCGTTCGGCTTGTTCGGCTCTTTCACGCTCCTGTTCGGCTCTTTCACGCTCCTGTTCAATCCGTTCACTCCCCCACAATAGTAAATTGCCTGATTGCTCCCACCAGCGCAACCAATGAGCCGTTACTGCTGCTTTTTTCCCCTGCCATACTCCTAGAAATAAACCGATTTCTGCCAGCCAGTAACGATGATTCTCATCCGCTTTTTGTAACTCATACTTGCCTGCTACTAAGCGATAAACTTCTAACTCTCCGGTTTGTGGTTGAAAAATAATATAGACAGGTACTTGTAAGATGCGCTCATAGAAATACCACTTGCCATAGGGATAGTGGGGATTGAGAGAATACTCCCCTCCCTCCGTTTCTGAGATGAATTCCATGACAATTGCTGGCACTTCCCCTGGTTCATCAGGGAGGACAAAATCCGCTGGCAATTTCTCCCAGGTAATGGGGGGTAAAGTATCAGAGATGCGAGGTGCTAATGGGATTGTCATTTAGGCTCTCGTGTGATGGTGGTTATGGCGGTTTAGCTTGTTATAAGAGCAAATGAGTATTGCCATTGGCAGGATAGCACATAATTTGTAACCGTTCAGGGGGGGTATGTCAAGCAGCCAGTGGCATTGACTAGGGTAACCGCACCTTATTCGGTAATTAAATATACAGACCATTTTACTTGTATGTGTATTTTGATTCGGATCGGAATTTTTGTCAATTCCCCAATATTTAAATCAAAAACGAGCATGAATTTAAAAACCTTGTTTTTCTAAGGATTTCATCACCGAGCTAGAAACAACTTTGCCCATTTGATAGACTAAACGGTTGTTTGATTAGTTGCATAAAGTTTGAATCGTAATTTTATATCTTGTAGAATAATCCTCAGCAGATAAGTCAAGTTATCAAGCAATTTAGACATATTTTTTGATGCTTGTATTCTAATTTTTTTACTCTACACCAGCGATACAGATGCTGAGTTCTCAATGAAGATAATCTATTTCAGCATCCTTGTCAACCCAGAGGGTTAATTTGGGCAATTCTCAAGATAGTTGCTCAACTATCTCACTTAATTGAGCATATTAACCAGACAAACAGCTTTTACTGGTTTTAAAGCTGTTTTTAGCCATTAATAAACTGTTTTTCTCGGCTTTATCCGTTAATTCTGTCTGCTTGTCCTAATTCTCCCCCTTTGCCTTCAAAAAATTCTTGGTCATCTAACCGATTAATTATCCATTCCTGATTGTAGAATAGCTACCTATGGATGTTCTGATTTGTCGGGAGGATTATCAGCAAGCTGGACTATAATACGGAGCAGGACAAAAGTTAGCAGTTCTCGAAAAACTAGAGTTGCCATTGTAGCATGGTGTTATGATGAAGCGGTAATTAATCGAGCCAGATTGCTACCGCAACATCTTTTAAACCGCATCCACAGGGAAACCCGTAGTTTGGCTTTTTCGGCTATGATCCTTGCATAGCAATACTTTTAAGGGTTAATGACCTGCCAGTGAAATTCCAGTTCTCTAGCTGGTTGCGGTTTATATCCTTAAAGTGTCCCGAAGTCAATCTCAGCTTTAGAGGTCATGTTCCTGACTCTATAAGGGTTTGAGGCTATTTTAAATAGATACCATGTTTTTGGACAAATTCCCAAATTATTCTCAAGCTATACTGGCATACTAGATGCGGTCTAATACAGTTATCCCTTGACTATTTGATTAATGATGAACAACCAACAAAACGGGGCTTTGAAAACCCAAAGCCAAGGAAATCTGCCAGTTTTTGCTCAACCGGCTTTTATCCCCTCCCCGACGCAGGAAGAAGAAGAACTCAACCTGCGTCAAGTCCTTTCTGTGGTCAAGCATCGCTGGTTGATAATCGCTGGCATCACCCTAGGGGTGACAAGTGCGATCGCTACTTATACTTTCTTAAAAACCCCTATCTATCAAGGTAGATTCCTGCTGCTCATCGGTCAACCGATTGAGGAAAATAAAAGTTCTTCGAGACTGGCAGCCCAAGATATCCTACCTCAGCTAGGTGGTGAAGACATCGATTATGATACCCAAATCGCTGTTTTAACCAGTCCTCAACTCCTTAACCCCATCCTTAGTAAAATAACCCCTAAGTATCCCGATTTTACCTACAGTGATTTAATTAGTAAAACTGGCAAATCTGATCTCGAAATTAGTCAATTAAAAGAGACGAAAGTTTTAGAAATTTCCTATCAAGATGCGGAACCAGAAAAAATCAAGCTGGTTTTAGACAATTTAGCCCGTCATTACCTAAACTATAGTTCTCAGGAACGCAAGACCGAAATTAATCAAGGCTTGGATTTTGTTAACGCTCAATTGCCCGTGCTGCAGGAACGAGTTAATTCTCTACAAAAACAAATGCAGCAATTCCGGCAGCAATACAATTTCCTGGATCCTGACAAGGAAGCCATTCGTTTATCGCAACAGTTAACCACTACTGAACAAGATTATCGGGCAGCCCAAGTCGCCCTTAACGAAATTAAATCTCGCTATCAAGCTTTACAGCAACAGGTGGGATTGGCCCCTAATCAAGCAATTATCGCCACTTATCTCAGTGAATCTCCCGGTTATCAAGATTTGCTCAAGCAGTTGCAAGAAGTGGAAGTGGAATTGGCGAAACAATCGGCAGTTTTTGCCAAGGATAGCCCGATAATCGCCACCCTAGAGGAAAAAAGAGCCAATTTACTGCCCCTACTGCAAAACGAAGCACAGAGAACCCTAGGGGAAAAACTGCCCCAGACAGTGGGTAATTCCCCGGCTTTGGTGTCACGAAGCGCTCTGCGGGTGGAATTAACCCAACAATTGGTGGAGGCCGCTAACAGTCGCCAAACCCTAGAAATTAAGGTAGAATCCCTTGCCCAAGCCCTGGAACAACAGAAAGCCTCGGTCAAAAACCTAGCCGTACTATCCCGTCGTTATACGGATTTGCAGCGAGAATTGGAAATCGCCACCACCAGTCTCGGCCGTTTTCTAGAGGAACAACAAAAACTCCAACTCAAGGTGGCACAACAAGTGGTGCCTTGGCAACTAATTTCTCCACCAGAAGTAGAGGAAGATTTCGTTTCTCCTAAACCCGTGCGAAATCTGGCTTTGGGGCTTATCGGTGGACTGTTGCTAGGTATAGGGGCGGCCTTTTTAGCTGAAAGATTAGACCCCGTTCATCACAGTGCAGATGAACTAAAAGAAGATACCAAACTACCCCTTTTAGGTGCAATTCCTTGGCAAAAAGACCTCGGTACGATCGAAAAAGTGAACACCGCCCTACCCCAGTTAACAGTCGGCGATCGCAAAATTACTATCCCTAATACTACTGCCAAATCAGCCAACGAAAACCCCTACTACTATAATTTCTCCCCCTTCTCGGAGGCTTTCCACACTCTTAACACCAATATTCGCCTCCTCGGTTCCGATTCCCCCCTCAAGTCCCTCGTGATTAGTTCTCTATCACCGGGAGATGGTAAAACCACTATGGCAATCAATATCGCTAAGGCGGCCGCTCGTATGGGACAAAGAGTCTTATTGGTGGATGCCGACCTGCGACGACCCCAGATTCACCTGCGACTTAATCTCGATAACGACCACGGCCTTAGTAATGTCCTCGCCGAGGGTCTCGATTGGAACGAGGCCGTTCAATCCCTACCCCGCCACGAGAATTTATCGATTCTTACCGCCGGTTCAATTCCCCCGGATCCAACCCGCTTGCTTTCTTCCCAGAGAATGCAGGAGATGATCTCACAATTACAGCAAAACCACCTCTTCGATCTAATTATCTACGATCTACCACCGATCGCCGCCTTTGCCGATGCCAAAATTCTCGCCGCCATGGCCACTGGCCTAATTCTCGTCACCAAACTGGGCAAAACCGATCGCTTTGCGCTTAAAAATCTGCTGGAAGACCTGAAATTATCCCACATTTCCGTGTTAGGTTTAGTGGCTAATAATGTTAGTCGGAAAGACCACAATTATCGTTACTATGGCCATTACTACGGCAAAAGATAATTAAATCTCATCTCAGTTACTATTTATCAGTTATCAACTTTTAATTGATGTTAAATGCGGGTTTTAATTTGGTATCGCAATGATCTGCGGGTTCACGATCACGAGGCAATTTATCGCGCTATTCAAGAACAATTAGAGATAATTCCCTTCTATTGTTTTGATGAGCGTCAATTTGGTCTTACTTCCTACGGGTTTCCCAAAACAGGCAAGTTCCGGGCTAAATTTTTATTAGAAAGCGTAGCAAATTTACGACAATCTCTGGAAAGTTTAGGCGGTAATTTAATTATCCGACGGGGAAAACCAGAAGAAATTATCCCGCAATTAGTTCAAGAATTGCAGATAGCCAGGGTTTATTATCATCAAGAGGTAACAGCAGAGGAATTAGCGGTAGAAAAAGCGGTAAATAAGGCTTTATCTGGGGTTCCTGTGCAGATAAAAACTTTTTGGACAGCCACTTTATATCATCCTGATGATTTACCTTTTACCATTAATCAATTACCAGAATTATTTACTAATTTTCGTAAACAAGTAGAACGTCATTGGCAAATAAGAACAACTTATCCCACGCCGAAAAAGTTGACAAAATTGCCTAAAATAGAGTTGGGAAACCTTCCCAGTTTAAACGATTTAGGCGTAACAGAACTAATTTTAGACTGGCGAGGTGTTTTGTCGTTTCAAGGGGGTGAAATGGCAGGAAAATCACGGGTTAAGGAATATATTTGGGATAGTGATTCCTTAAAAACCTATAAGGAAACCCGCAATGAAATGTTAGGGACTAATTATTCCTCAAAATTCTCAGCTTGGTTAAGTTTTGGCTGTCTTTCCCCCCGTTATATCTATGAGGAAGTACAAAAATATGAGGAAACAAGAGTAAAAAATGACTCTACCTATTGGCTAATTTTTGAATTATTATGGCGAGATTTTTTCCGATTTATTGGCAGTAAACACGGTAATACAATCTTCTATAAATCTGGTTTGCAAGGACTTAATTTACCTTGGTTAGAAGATTGGGAAAGATTTAATCTCTGGTGTGAGGGAAAAACCGGTTATCCCCTTGTAGATGCTAATATGAGAGAATTAGCCGCTACAGGATTTATGTCAAATCGTGGCCGGCAAAATGTCGCTAGTTTTCTGACCAAAAATCTCGGTATTGATTGGTGTATGGGAGCAGAATGGTTCGAGTCGTTATTAGTTGATTACGATGTCTGTAGTAATTGGGGTAATTGGAATTACACTGCTGGTGTCGGCAATGACGCGCGAGCATTTCGTTATTTTAATATCCCTAAACAGTCGAGAGATTATGATCCCAAAGGTGATTATTTACGTCACTGGTTGCCCGAATTAGCCGCAATAAAGGGCGATAAAATTCACGAACCTTATAAATTATCTCCAGAGGAACAAAAGCGTTATGGGGTGATTTTAGGGGTTAATTATCCTCGTCCCATTGTCGATTTTTTTCAATCCATCAAACACAACGAAAAAATTTATCTTCAGCATTTCAGTAATCAGTAATCACTGATTAAGACATTTCTAACATTCTTTGAATCGGCAACAGTGCCTTAACTCTTAAATCTTCAGAAATAGTAATTTCTGGAGTTTTATCTCGCATACAGAGATACAATTTTTCGAGAGTGTTCAGTCTCATGTAGGGACACTCATTACAAGCACAGTTATTTAAAGCTGGTGCGGGGATAAATAGTTTCTCTGGGGCGGATTTTTGCATCTGGTGAATAATCCCCGGTTCTGTGGCGACAATAAAGGTTTTTTCGGAACTTTTCAGGGAATAATTTAATAGTGCCGTCGTGGAACCAATATAATCGGCATGGCGTAAAACCGATGCTTCACACTCAGGATGGGCGATAATTTTTGCTTCTGGATGGGCGACTTTTAATTCTATTATCTTGCGTTCGGAAAAAGTTTCATGGACAATACAACTACCCTGCCAGAGAACTAAATCTCTACCAGTTTGCTGACTGACGTAACGGCCTAAATTGCGATCGGGAGCGAAGATAATCGGTTGATGGGCAGGGATTTGATTAACTATTTTGACTGCGTTGGAACTGGTGCAGATAATATCACTCATGGCCTTAATTTCTGCACTGCAATTGATATAGGAAATCACGATATGATCGGGATATTGGGCTTTAAAACGAGCAAAATCTTCAGGATGACAACTATCAGCTAAAGAACATCCTGCATCTAAATCCGGCAGCAATACCAACTTATCTGGGTTTAAGATTTTAGCTGTTTCTGCCATGAAGTGAACCCCCGCAAATACGATCACATCTGCTGGCGTTCGGGCAGCCTGTTGGGATAAACCGAGAGAATCACCAATATAATCAGCTATATCCTGTATGTCAGAATTTTGATAGTAGTGAGCCAGAATAACGGCGTTTAATTCCTGTTTAAGCTCTTTAATTGCCGTAAATAGGTCATCAGGTAAGCTCGATCGATTGGCGGGTTGAACAGTTGTGAACACGGTACGACTTATGGTTATTTTTACCAAATACTAAACAAGTCCCTACATCATAGCAAATTTTTTTTAAGGAGAGTGAGGAAATGGGGAAGTGGGGGGCAACTTTGATTTATTATCCTGAATTCTGTCTCCTAACCCCTAACCCCTAATCCCTAATCCCCATCCCCTATCAATGCTAGGATAAAGGCTTGAGTAGAGAACGATCGAGCGAAAGCCATGTCATCGACAGAAGTAAAAACCCCACCCCCAGACAGTCCTGAATTCCTCGATGAGTTACCCGGAGAAGTGGAAATGTCCTTATTTGACCACTTGGAGGAGTTGCGGCGCCGGATTTTTTATAGTTTAATTGCCGTGGCTGTGGGTGCGGTGGGATGTTTTATCTTCGTTAAACCCCTAGTACAAGTGCTGGAAGTCCCTGCTCAAGGGGTAAAATTTTTGCAGTTGGCCCCGGGAGAATTTTTTTTCGTCTCCCTAAAAGTAGCTGGATATAGCGGCATACTGGTGGCTAGTCCCGTCATTCTCTTACAAATTATTCTCTTTGTGCTGCCGGGGTTAACCCGTCGCGAACGGCGTTTAATTGTCCCGGTAGTGTTAGGATCGAGTGTTTTATTTTTTGCTGGTTTATTTTTTGCCTATATTGCCCTGATTCCCGCCGCTTTAAACTTTTTTGTGAGTTATGGGGCGGAAGTGGTCGAACAAGCTTGGTCGATCGAGCGCTATTTTGAATTTGTCTTACTTTTACTTTTTAGTACCGGCATCGCCTTTCAAATTCCCGTTATTCAATTGATTTTGAGCTTTTTAGGCATTATTTCCTCGCAAACGATGTTATCGGGGTGGCGTTTCGTGGTTTTGGGTGCGGTGATTTTAGGCGCGATTTTAACCCCTTCCACAGATCCTCTCACCCAATCCCTGTTAGCAGGGGCGGTCTTGGGTCTATACTTTGGGGGGATTGGGGTAGTGAAATTAACGGGACGTTAGCAGTTTTTTGATAGAATTTGACGGCTGAAAACTAATTAAGCCAGAAAGCTAGAGATTGATTCTAGATTGAGTAACAAAGTGAAATATTTTTTCTTAACGGCAGGTTGGACAATAGGACGGGTGTGGGAATTTGGCGGTTTGTGGGATCACGCGAGTAGTTGGCGACGACCACCGCAGATAGAGCGATTAAATATCGGTATTTTAGAGGGAGAACAGGTTTTATGGCTTTATAAGGTGGAAGAAGCCGTGATTATGGTAGAAGTTGCCCCCAAGAGTGCAGAAATTGCCGATACTGTCCCCACCATCGGGCAAGTGGTGCTAAAACGCTTGATTAGTGCCGAACAAGTCCTCGAAATCCTGCAAAATGCCGAAGAAGTGCTGAGGAAGTAATCAGTGATCAGTGATCAGTGATCACTGATCACTGATCACTGATCAGACCTTGTTGGATAATATCTTTAGGCTTTTTTGAAATCAAAAAGTGCCATTTCTTGGAGTGGTCGGGGGGAAAATTCCGGGACTTTTTCCCCGAAAATTAGGTAATTGACCCTCTGAAAATGGGTAAAACCCTACACCCTACACCCCACACCCCACACCCTACCCCCAGGAAAAACTTTTTGCCGCAGACCCTAAATAGCATTAACAGTGCTGTCTTTTTACTGATTACTGTTTACTGTTTACTGATCACTGAAAAAAGCTCCCCACACCCCATCACCGGCGTTCCCTTATTTGGACTATTCTGGCGGAAGACCGATCGCAAAGACTTGAAATCTGTTCTAACAATAGTTACACTTCTTTAGAATAGATACACTTTTCAAGGGATAATGTAGGTCGGCTAACTCTTGCACTTAACCGTCGAGATTGTTGGGCTTATATTTGACCCTGAATATAAAAAGCGTCTAAGTGGACACTAAATTGTCAATAGGAGGAGCGTAGTCAATGGGACTACCTTGGTATCGAGTACACACAGTCGTTCTCAACGACCCGGGCCGTTTAATTTCCGTTCACCTGATGCACACCGCACTGGTAGCGGGTTGGGCTGGCTCCATGGCCCTCTATGAGCTAGCTATTTTCGACCCCAGTGACCCCGTATTAAACCCGATGTGGCGGCAAGGAATGTTCGTGCTGCCCTTCATGGCCCGTTTAGGTGTCACCGGTTCATGGGGTGGCTGGAGCGTCACCGGCGAAACTGGTGTTGACCCCGGTTTCTGGTCTTTTGAAGGCGTTGCCGCCGCTCATATCGTCTTATCCGGTCTGCTATTCCTAGCGGCGGTTTGGCACTGGGTTTTCTGGGATTTAGAATTATTTATCGATCCCCGCACGGGCGAATCTGCGCTCGATTTGCCGAAAATGTTCGGTATTCACCTGTTCTTATCCGGTTTACTTTGTTTTGGTTTCGGTGCTTTCCATCAAACAGGCCTTTGGGGTCCCGGGATGTGGGTTTCCGATGCCTACGGTTTAACTGGTCATGTGCAGCCCGTAGCTCCCGAATGGGGACCGGCTGGTTTTAACCCCTTTAACCCCGGTGGTGTGGTAGCTCACCACATTGCTGCGGGTATCGTCGGGATTATCGCCGGTTTATTCCATTTAACCGTTCGTCCCCCCGAAAGACTCTATAAAGCCCTGAGAATGGGTAATATCGAAACGGTGCTTTCTAGCAGTATCGCCGCCGTTTTCTTTGCCGCTTTCGTCGTGGCCGGAACCATGTGGTACGGTAATGCTACCACCCCGATCGAACTCTTTGGCCCCACCCGTTACCAATGGGATAAGGGCTATTTCCAAGAAGAAATTGAGCGTCGCGTCGAGGCCAGCATCGCCAACGGAGCCACCATCGCCGAAGCTTACCAAGCAATCCCTGAAAAACTGGCTTTCTATGATTATGTCGGTAATAGCCCCGCTAAAGGTGGTTTATTCCGTACTGGTGCCATGGATAGCGGTGACGGTATCGCTAAATCTTGGTTAGGACACCCCGTGTTCAAAGATGGCGAAGGTCGCGTTCTCAGCGTGCGTCGGATGCCTAACTTCTTTGAAACCTTCCCCGTTGTCCTGACCGACTCGGAAGGTATCGTTCGCGCCGATATTCCCTTCCGTCGTGCGGAATCGAAACTGAGTATCGAACAAAGTGGTGTCATCGTTTCTTTCTACGGTGGCGCTCTCGATGGTCAGGTCTTCAGCGATCCTGCTGATGTGAAGAAATTTGCCCGTAAAGCGCAACTCGGTGAAGCTTTCGAGTTTGACACCGAAACCCTCAAGTCTGACGGGGTATTCCGCACTTCTCCCAGAGGTTGGTTTACTTTCGGTCATGCTGTCTTTGCTTTACTATTCTTCTTCGGTCACATCTGGCACGGTTCTCGTACCATCTACCGCGACGTATTCGCCGGGGTAGATCCCGATCTGGAAGAACAAGTGGAATTCGGTTTATTCCAAAAATTGGGTGATCTTAGCACTCGTAAACAAGAAGTTTAGTTTTAGCTAAATCATCCATATAACTAAAGGAGTCAAGTCTTTGACTCCTTTTTTTGTTAATTATTAGCTCTCCTGCAAACGGGACAATAAATCCTGTTTAAAAGGTATAGGAAAGTGGGGTGTAGGGTGTGGGGAGAAACAATTGATAACTTGAGAGTTAATCACACTATTAAAAACGGATTTGGTATTAAAGTTCGATCGAGCATTACTTTTAACAAATAACTCAAAAAACCGCCAGTTTAAAGAAATAACTAGCGGCTTTTTGCTGGGGAAAATTACCCGTAATGGAATTACAGAGAGGAACCTAAACCAGCGTAAGCTCCGTAGAAGAAAAGACCAACCACGGCGATAACGCCTAGACCAGCGATGGTGGCGACTAACCACAAAGGAATACGACCTTCTGCGAACATGAATAACACCTCCTAATTGCGATGACAATAAATCGGGACTAATTAGTTAAAGAAATAGCTGGAAAATAAAATTCCCAAGACAGCAACTAGGAGTAAACCTAGGTAAAGAGAAGTACGATTTAACTCGACAGCTTGCCGATTCGGATTAGGTGTTCTTTCCATAATTGTTCTCCTAGCGTTGAATAAACTGCATTGCCGCAATTGCACCGATAAAGAAGACAGTGGGGACCGCTAAGGTATGAACTGCCAACCAGCGAACGGTGAAAATGGGGTAAGAAATGGGTTGATTGGGATTACCACTAGCCATTGTTTTTATCCTTAATTAAAGTAAACTACTGATTAAACTGCTCGATTTGATTTTTGGCCTCAAAGCGATCATTAATGATCGGTAATTCTTGACGCTCTTGAGTGTAATACTCATCGGGACGGGGAGTGCCAAAAACATCGTAAGCTAAACCGGTACTCACGAATAACCAACCTGCGATAAAGAGCATGGGGATGGTGATGCTATGGATAATCCAGTAACGAATACTGGTAACGATATCGCCAAAAGGACGTTCGCCGGTACTACCTGACATGGACGGTTCTCCTCGGAATGATAGGACTTGAAAAATTCAATCTCTATAATAGAGACTTTCTTGACCCTGACACAAGTTTTAGGCCGGTTCGCTAGGGGGATTATATTTCAGTAAAACCCCATTTTGTCCCAAGACAAAACCCTTGTCGGAATTGATAAAAACAATTCGATAGAGATTGGAGGGGACACTTTCCACAGCGCGATCTTTTTGCCAAGATTGGCCGCTGTCATGACTGACCAAGAGATTGCCGCTACCACCAGCGATCCAAATTTCTTCGGGGCTGCGGTAGTTGAGGTCCAAAAGTCCCCAACTGGTGGAAAACTCCGGGAATACCTTATCTTCCCATGTATCGAGATCATTGGGGCTAGTAAATTGTAGTTGACCACCCCGGGCCAGGGCCCACAGTTCCCCTTTTTCACCATAACCGACTTTTTGTAAGCGGCGGGAAGAAAGACGATTGTGGGGTTGCCATTCTGTTGACCCCGGTTCCCAAGTGGAATAAAAGTTCCCGCGTGCGGAAACGGCCACGTATTTACCATCATGGGAACGAACAATTGTCCGGGCCACACCCACAGCACCTTCCACTAAAGCTTGCCAAGTTTTGCCCCCGTCTTTGGTGCGGTAGATAGCACCTAAATCCGTGACCATTTCGGCGGTTTTGTCGTTCAGGGCGATAATTCCGTAGGGGGAACCGGGTAATTTTTCACTTAAGGGAATACGGGACCAGCTGCTGCCCCCGTCTTCGCTATGGAGAAGAATTGAGGGTTTACCGACAATCCAACCCTCTTGGTTGTGGAAACTGACGGCGCTAAAGCTAACTTTTTCGTCGCCAAGGTTGAGGACTTTTTGCTGCCAGTTGTTCCCCCCATCGCTGGTTTCAAAGAGGGTAGATTTGGTTCCCACTAACCAACCGTGCTGCAGGTCGTCGGTAAAGGCGATATCGGCAAAAGTAGAGTCGGTGTCGAGGGTGAGGATTTGCCAAGGGCTATTGCTCAGGGATGGCACACTACTACAGCTAAAGCAGAAAAAGGCTACAGCTAGAACTATTACGAATTGTTTCAGTTTTCTCATCAATGGTTCAGAGTTATTGGTCAAGGAATCGGGACGGATTAGGGTTTGTACCCGATGGGTTACAGGCTCATAAGAGCCGTTAGATTTAAAGATAATGAGTGCTTGAGTTAGTTTAAACCATATAAACTAATAAAGAAAACAAATCCTAGCGCTAAAGCCCCGAAAATCAAAATATTTTTTTGCGCGGGAGTGAGACGGTTGACTCCAAAACCATAGCTAAGATTTTCTTGGAATCCCGAAGGAGCATCTTTAGCTCCGATGTTGATAAATTGGGAACGACGCACACCACACACGGGACAGCGCCACGTTTCTGGCAATTCCTCGAAGGGGGTTCCAGCGGGAGTGTTGGTTTTACTATCTCCCTTGCTGGGGTCGTAAACGTAGCCGCAGGAGCGACATTCGTGGTTGGCAGGGGCCTGGTCGGCTAGGGTTAGTTCTGGTGGGCGATCGCTCATGACTAAGATTAAAGGAATTTTCAACACTCTGTTACAAATTATCCTTGAAAATTGACCCCTCTCACGGGCAAGCCCTGACAGAATACCAAGTTTTCAAGTCTTAAAAGGATTAGCGAGGCAGCATATCGGCTTTAAAAAAAGTAAGATTAATCTATTAGGGCTTAAATGTCTATTAAAACTTTATTAAGTTGATATTTGGGCTATTTACCCTGATTTTAGTACTCAAATTTATTCCGAGAAATTGAGAAATTTCCGGCAGGGAAGAAATTAGGGGTCTGATAGTTAGTAAAAGTATAGTCAAATATAGACAGACTGAATTCCATTTCAGAAATTCCCTTCACTTTTACTTCGAGAGATTGATTCTCCTTGGGTGAACTACGCACCTCTCTATCCCAT
>NZ_SFBY01000075.1:0-18542 GCF_007095505.1 Microcystis sp. M_QC_C_20170808_M3Col | reverse complement strand
TAACCCTTTTGTGCCTTAAGTCCTTTCCTGTATGAATTTCAGCTACTTTTGAGCGTAGTTGCTCTCATCGAATTTTATTTTAAGTTAATTATTTGCATAACAATTCCCGAAGAGCCCAATTAATTTTGTTTAGGAATATTCTAAACCTAAGGAGTAGCGCTATGGAATTGCTATGATCTAGGAAAAAAAATCCCCCAAAATAGGGGGATAACCAAGACCTAAAACCGTCTTCTTTTAGATTTCTGGCTCCAGATCTTCCTCGTCGTCCTCATCGGCCGGTTCCGTGGGGAAAGGAACCGAACCCATGTCTAATTTATCCCGCAATAACTTCTCAATTTCCGCCGCTACTTCTGGCTTTTCTTCGAGATATTTAACGGCATTATCGCGACCCTGGGCAATATTTTCGCCATTATAGCTATACCATGCCCCTTTACGAGTAACTACGTTCGTTTGTTCGGCGATATCGAGCATACAACCCACTTGGGAAATGCCTTTACCGAAGATAATATCAAATTCAGCAATCCGGAAAGGAGGCGCGACTTTATTTTTAGCCACCTTAACTTTAGCCCGAATTCCGTATTCCCCTTCCGTGCCTTTTTTCAAAGTTTGAATGCGACGGATATCTAAACGTACCGAGGCATAAAATTTTAAGGCCGTCCCCCCGGTGGTCACTTCAGGATTGCCGTAGGTAACACCGATTTTTTGCCGCAGTTGGTTGAGGAAAATCACCACACAACCCGATTTACCAATATTACCGGCAATTTTTCGCAGGGCTTTACTCATCAAACGGGCCTGCAAACCCACCTGATTATCCCCCATTTCCCCTTCAATTTCCGCCCGCGGCACTAAAGCGGCCACCGAGTCGATGACAACGATATCCACGGCCGAAGAACGCACTAACTGGTCAACTATTTCTAAGGCTGCCTCCCCTGTATCCGGTTGTGCCACCAGTAAATTATTGATATCTACCCCTAAATCTTCCGAATAGGTGGGATCTAAAGCGTGCTCCGCATCGACAAAGGCTGCCACTCCCCCAGCTTTCTGCACTTCTGCGATCGCATGGAGGGCTAAAGTGGTTTTTCCAGAACTTTCTGGCCCGTAAATTTCGACGATGCGGCCTTTCGGTAGGCCGCCACCCAAAGCCATATCTAGGGTTAAAGCACCACTAGGCACGGTTTCTACCCGCATCCGGGTCGCGTCTCCCAAACGCATAATCGAACCTTTGCCAAAGTTGCGCTCGATTTGATTTAAGACTAAACCCAAGGCCTTATCTCGATCAGGATTACTTGTCGTTGTCGCCATTAATTTTGTCCCAGTTTTCTTAAGTAGTACAGTAGTATCTAAAGATTGTAGCCTGTTTTGATCTTGATCACCAAAAAGTTAGAGACTTTTTCCAGAATGGTGATCGAAAATCAAAAGTTTTGATTTTTACAGCCAAGGTCGGCTCATCTGTTCTAATTGCGTCACCTCTCGCGCTTCTAAACTCCATCCTAACGCCCCAGCATTTTCCCTCGCTTGGGCCGCAGTTTTTGCCCCCGGAATGGGAATCACATCCCCTTGGGCGATTAACCAATTGAGGGCCACTTGTGCGGGGGTTTTTTGGTATTTTGCGCCCAATTCTTGCAGTACCCTTAAAATTGGGGCTATTTTCTCCAAACCTTCTTTTTTGAACCGCGAGTCAACTTTTCTGGCTCCATCGGGCAAATTCTGGCTTTCTGGGCTATATTTACCCGTCAGTAGTCCTTGAGCGAGGGGGCTGTAGGCAAGGATAGTGACACCTAATTCCTTGGCTGTGGCTAAAATTGCCTTAGTTTCTATTTTGCGATACAAAAGCGAATACTGCACCTGATTGACCGCTAAGGGAACCTCTTTTTTCGCCAAAATCTGGCTTGCTTGACGCATTTGCTCGGCGGAATAATTACTTACGCCCACTGCAGCAATACGGCCTCGTTTTACTTCTTCCGCTAGGGCATTCATTAGGGTTTCTTGGCTAATCAGGAAGGTGAAAGGCCAATGTACTTGGTAAAGGGTAATTTTATCGGTTTTTAGACGGTTTAAGCTCTCTGTAATGGCATTATGAACGGCATTCGCCCCAAATCGCCACGGTACGGGGGCAAACTTACTGGCAATATCGATGGGAATATCAGTCTCTTGAGTAAATTTTCCTAAGAGTCGTTCCGATTCCCCCAGTCCATAGACTTCGGCAGTGTCAAAAAAGGTGATTCCTGCCTCTACTGCCGCTTTAAAGGCCGCTTCTACCTGACTAGCTCCGTATTCCTTGCCATAGTTCCAGAATAGTTTATCTCCCCATGCCCAAGTCCCAATTCCTAAGGCACTGACGGAAATTCCTGTTTGTCCGAGATTAGCGGTTTGTCTAGTCATATTCCCTACAAAGAATGACAGCGTTTCCCATTTAAAGATGAAGTGTAACCCATATTTGGTCTGACTCACCATTAACCCCCTTTTTTGATTCCGGGAAATTCGCACCCATAAGTAATGGGAAAAGACTTGACTTTGCCGGCGACTTGCGCTATGCTTTTCTTATAATGGGAATCCGTGCAAAATTTTTAAAAACGCACAGATTCCCATTGTGAATAAAATCTTTTAAAAATATTATCTCAAAATCTCCCGACAAAAGCAAGCAAAATTTCGCCCCTAATTGTTAAGTTTTGTTAACAAAGAAATACAGAGATCAGCAAGGTCAAAAAATCGAAATCTCTTGCTGATCTTGTTTGTCGCTTAACCTATGATTAGGTTAGGCGAATTTTGCGCTTTGACTAATTGTTAGTGCTAACTTCCGTGGTTTCAACAATTGCCGTCGGTTGGCAGGGAGTAGGTTGAAATTTCTCTGGAAAAGAGAAGCCTAAAAATGATGCGATCGCAAATATGGTGCTGATAATTTTGGCAAGACTGACAAGGTCTTCTCTGTACTTTAACCAATATTTATACATAATCATCAATCCTTTTACTTAGGGGGTGAACTATCTCTAGATTAAAAAAATTCTGATTATTTGTCGTTACTCAAAAGTCATGAAAATGGTACTTTTTTTAGGTACTCTCAAGTAACCTGACAGGGTACTGAAAAGTAATCTTAAGTCCTGTTACCTATAAAAATAATGATAATGAATGAACTAAAAATGACTGAAATTGAAACCCTTTCTTGGTTTGAATTAGAAAGAGTGGTTAATGATCTGAAAAAAAATCATACAAAGAAGGGATTAATGGACTTGGAGACAAAAATATTAAAAGGTATTTTTGAGGATAAAAAATATGCTGATCTAGCGGAAGAAATTAGCCGAGAAGAACAGTCAATCAAGAATGCAGCTTATAGTTTATTTAAAATCTTGTCAGAGCAAACAGGTGAAAAGATTGGAAGTAAGAATCTGATTACTGCTTTGGCAAGGTATAGAGATAATTCTCAGATATTTGATCATAACAATAAACCGCAACCTCAGCAATCAGATAAAGTTTTTGAATTAGTTATTGAGGTAGATATAGACGACCTGACACCAGAGAACAATGATAAAATTATCAGCTTTCTTCAAGAAACTGCCAGAGACAACACGATCAAGCCTATTATGAAACTTAAAGGCAGTATTCGGCTATTTTTAGAAGGTTCAGAAGATGGACTACAGCGCCTAGCAGATTTACATCAATCGGGGGAATTGCAAGCCCTTCTCAATGAACTTAAATCAGACGATATACCCGAAATTATCGTCAAAAAAGCAGAGTTCACTACAGATGCAAAAGTTATTGAAAAAGCCGAATTAATTAAGGCAATTCGAGAGGGAACAATCGATAAGACAACTCTACAACAAGTTGATTTAAGTGGGGCTTTCCTGATTGGGGCTGACCTGAGAGGGGCTATCCTGAGTAAGGCTATCCTGAGTGGGGCTATCCTGAGTAAGGCTAACCTGATTGGGGCTAACCTGAGTGTGGCTATCCTGAGTGGGGCTATCCTGAGTGGGGCTAACCTGAGTAGGGCTATCCTGAGTGGGGCTAACCTGATTGGGGCTAACCTGAGTGGGGCTAACCTGATTGGGGCTAACCTGAGTGGGGCTAACCTGATTGGGGCTAACCTGAGTGATGCTGACCTGATTGGGGCTAACCTGAGTGATGCTAACCTGAGTGATGCTGACCTGAGAGGGGCTAACCTGAGTGGGGCGGAAGTTGAAAACGCTATCTTTACCAATGCAACGGGTATCACTCCCGAACAAAAACAGGATTTGATTCGACGAGGGGCAATTTTTGGGGATACTTCTAACGATCGCAGTAAAGCATTAGTTTAAAACAGCCTTTGATCTCCACCTTCAGCAGAGATTTAGGTAGGGTTGGCTGAATAAATGTGAAATATAGACGAGGTAAGGGGTTTGGCGGCCTGTTTAGCCAAGCAGCTGCAAGATTTTCAAGCTGGTGGCTCAAAAACCTTGTATCTTAACCCGCGATCGCTCCTACTTTTTCAGCCAACCCATAATTAATGGGAAAGGACTTGACTTTGCCGGCGACTTGCGCTATGCTTTTCTTATAATGGAAATCTGTGCAAAATTTTTAAAAACGCGTAGATTCCCATTATGAATAAAATCTTTTAAAAATATTATCTCAAAATCTGCCGACAAAAGCAAGCAAAATTTCGCCGATAATTGTTAAGTTTTGTTAACAAAGAAATGCAGAGATCAGCAAGGTAAAAAAATCGAAGTCTCTTGCTGATCCTGTTTGTCGCCTAAGCTATGATTAGGTTAGGTGAGTTTGGCGCTTTTCTCGGATTAAGATTAACCCACCGCAAACCCTGTATATTCTCTGACTAGGGGTTCATGAAAGGCTAAAACAATATCTTCTTTAGGAACGCCTAAATTAACTAATTCATTGGCAATTCCTACCTCAGTGCCATCATGTTGTATCCAGATTTTACCTTTTTTAATATCGAGATGCAAAACACAACCATGATATCTTCGTCTATTTTTCCAGCCAACATACATCAATTGATAGTGATCGCCAACTGTATCAAAAATCAATTGTTGTTCAATCGGATCTTTAGATGAACCTAGCTGAGAATATTCAGTAATGACTTGCTTGACATAGTGACGATATTGTTCTAATTTTTCCATGCGACAATTACCTCCCCAATCGGATCATAAATAAGCAGGTAAATTTGAAATCGTTTAACGACAGTTTGAATAAATCGCAATTCAAAAAAACTATAATAAATATCTAAAGGAACAGCTAAATATAACTGTCTTTTAGGTTCTTTTTCTTCTAAAGCAACACGATAATTAAAGAATTGTCCAATAGCAGTATGAAATTCTGAAATACTGGATTTACCGATAAAACTTTTAATTTCAACGGCTATCTTTTCATTGTCTTTTTCTGCGGCTATCAGTTGCTCTGCTCCTAAATCGACATACATTTCTACATCACCCACTTCAATCCTTAAAGGGTCATCCGTAATGATCCAACCCTCTTTTTCTAATCCTTTTCTCACTGCACCATGAAAACGATCTTTAGCAGACATGAATTTTGAAGTTAGCAGGCATAATAATTGTTAATTATAACATTTCGTCATGACGAGCGACAGGGTGAGAGCAGCTCAAACCCTATTGACAATTGGGCAATTTTGTGATCCGCGTGGGCATTTCAAGTGATAAGCTAAGACGTATTTAAACCGCTTATTCTGAGATTAGCCCCCCTTGCCTGATCTCAACAAGCAATTTGAATTACGAACAGCTTAACTAGCTGACATCCATCGTGATAAAATCGGCCTTGTCTGTGTGATAATTTTTGCTTATGGAATCGTGAAACGTTGACTGAGAAAGACTTTTACGACTATTTTGCCGAAGAAACTATCAGTATAGGCTTCGTTTTCACACAGAAACCAGAAGAGCCTTTCTTCTGCCAGCGCGACGCCGAGCGGCGGTATGTTGAGCTTATTTCCCCTTTTACTTTTTACTTGGTATAACTCGTGCAGGTTTTCATTTATCATACTCCCGAACTTACCCCCGTCCATACTCTACCCGATTGCGCCGTCGTTATCGATGTTTTAAGAGCGACAACCACGATCGCCACTGCCCTCAATGCCGGTGCGGAAGCAGTGCAAACTTTTAGCGATCTGAAAACCCTGATGCAGGTGAGTGATAGCTGGCAACCGGAAAAACGTCTCCGGGCAGGAGAAAGAGGTGGCGCGAAAGTGGAAGGCTGCGATCTGGGCAATTCTCCCCTCGATTGTACCCCTGATTTAATGAAAGGTCGTCGTCTGTTTATCAGCACCACTAACGGCACTCGCGCTCTGCAAAGAGTGGAAGAATCCCCGATCGTGATCACTGCGGCCATGATCAATCGGCAAGCTGCCGTTAATTACCTATTGGATAAGCAGCCCGATACCGTCTGGATTGTTGGCTCTGGTTGGGAAGGGGGTTATTCTCTGGAAGATACGGCCTGTGCTGGAGCGATCGCCGATGCGCTACAAGAACAATCGGGGCAAATGGCGATCGGGAATGATGAGGTTATTGCCTCGATCGCTCTTTATCGTCAATGGCAAAATGATCTTTTAGGAATGTTCCACAGTTGTAGTCACGGTCAGCGCCTCTTGCGTCTCCACTGTCAAGAAGATTTAAAATACTGCGCTAATATTGACTCTCTTGATGTTTTACCGATCCAAAAAGAACCGAGCATTTTAGTCAAACTTTAGACATTACTACCCACAGAAAGGGTCATCCGTGCGGGTAGGATCGATGCTCCTACCCAGATTCCTTTATTTATAGTTTACCGACCATGACTATCGATTCTTTACTGCAACCTTTTCAGCGTTTTGGTGTCAATCTCGGTTTAGAAAGAATAAAAAATCTGCTGGAGATTTTAGGCAATCCCCAAGATAAAATTCCGATTATTCATGTCACGGGAACTAATGGCAAAGGTTCAGTTTGTGCCTATCTATCCTCTATTCTCAGCACTGCTGGTTACAAAGTCGGACGTTATATTTCTCCCCATTTAATTGATTGGACGGAAAGAATCTCTATTAATGGCGAAAATATTGAAACTGCGACTTTAGAAAACCTGCTTAAGTATATACAATCGCGTATCGATCCCCAGCAGGAAAGTCCTACTCAATTTGAGGTAATTACTGCCGCTGCTTGGCTGTATTTTGCTCGGAAAAAGGTGGATATTGCCGTGATGGAAGTGGGTTTAGGAGGAAGATTAGATGCGACTAATGTCTGCGCTCAACCTTTAGTTACTGTCATCACTTCTATTAGTCGGGAACATTGGCAAAATTTAGGTCCCACGGTTGCTGATATTGCCGGGGAGAAAGCGGGGATATTAAAAGCGAATTGTCCGGCAGTTATCGGACAATTACCTGAATCAGCGCAGGGGGTAGTTAGGGAGAGAATCAAGCTGTTAAATTGTCCGACGGTATGGGTAGAAGCTGCCGAAAAAATTGCTGATAATCGCGCTAAATATCAAGGGTTAGAATATCCTTTATCCTTAGCGGGAGATTTTCAATTAACTAATTCTGCTATAGCGATCGCTGTTGTTAATATTTTACGTCAGCAAGGTTGGCAAATTAGCGATGAAGTCGTGCAAGAAGGAATGGCAAAAACTCGCTGGTTAGGACGGTTACAAACCGTTAATTGGTGTCAGCGAGAAATCTTAATAGATGGCGCTCATAATCCTGCTGCTGCTATTGGTTTAAGGCAGTATATAGATAGTTTAAAAGCCCCAAAAATTATCTGGGTGATGGGAATTTTATCGACCAAAGATCATAGGGAAATATTCCAAGCTTTATTAAGAAAAGGCGATAGTTTATATTTAGTTCCTGTGCCAGATCATAGCAGTGCCAATCCTGAAACCTTAGCGGAATTAGCGGCTTCAATTTGTCCAAAATTATCTCACCTAGAGACTTGTTCCGATGTATTTTTAGGACTAAAAAAAGCCATCCAAGAATCTGCCGATAGTCAGATAATTCTCTGTGGATCGCTTTATCTAGTCGGTTACTTTTTAGGGAGTTTGTTTCAGGGAAAATAAAACATCAATTTTACTGGTGGTTTTATCAGGCATAGTGGCAGTAATTCCGATCCCGCGTACCGATTCTAAAAAGGCTTTTGTTTCCGGGGTTAATTCCGTGGCAGGAAGATTATTAATTCCTCCCGCTTTAGCGATAATTTGCTCCACATCGATGAAGAAATAACCGAGATTATTCTTGGGTAGATTAGCGGTAGATACTCGGAAATTCTCACTTTGGCTAATCGGTTGATTCGGTTGGGGTTGATAGGGAATTCCGACGGTCATTTTTAAGGTATCATTATTAGGCCAAGCATAGGTTAAAATCGCTTGTTCTTCCGCTTTCCATTCAGTCACATCTTCACCGGAAATTTGACTGTTTTTTATGGTGATAACAGGAACAGTTTTTACCAATTGATTTAACTTCTCGATAGTAGTTTTTGCCGCTTTATGATCGCCGGTTTGCCAGATCATCATTCCCCCAAAACCTAACCCTCCCACCGCTTGCTGGTTGGGGATAATTCCGAAAGCAAATTCTCGATCCATCCAGTTAAAAACTTCTTTATCCGCGTCAAGGGTTGCCATCTGAAAATTCTCACGGATCTGACGCAGAAAAACTTGTAATTCTGGGTTAGTTTGGGACTGTTTTTCTACTTCTTCCCATCCCTGTTTAAGATTATTACCGCTCCAGACTGCGATGGTATCTCCGGGGAAATAATTTAAAACTTGATTTCTGCTAGGGGAAGGTAGGGTAGAAATAGTTTCAGGAGCAAGTTTAGCCACCATTTGTAATTGTAATCCCGTATCGGTGACACCCACTCCCGCGACAATATCTTGAATTTTTGCTAATTCTTGCCGACTTTGGGGGGATAAATTAGCATCTGCTCCCAAGATTCCGGCATAATCATCGATATAAATTGTCGCTAGGGTATTGGGTAGGTTGAGGGATTGGGAAAGCAGTTTTCTCACTTCTGGTTTACTGCTAAAAGATGGCTGTCCTCGGTAGGTATCGATCGCCGATTCTAACACCTTTTTATCGTAGGATATCAACAAAAAATCCCCCGCAACGGCAGTATAAATGGTGGTGTTATCCTGCCAATCTATAGCAGTAATTTTAATATCTTTGTAGTCACTGGTGCTAGTTTTGCGATTAACTTGTTGTCCTAGTTTTTTCTCGAATTCCGACGCTTTAATTTTATCTTTGATCCCGATAACCGTTAAGATTCCCGATTCCCCCGGTTTAGTTGCCGGAAGAAAAGCAAAGCTGATACTACCGATCCAAGGTTCGATATCCCGTTGATAATCAATCTTATCGGTGAAGATATTTTTTTGTAATTCTTCTAATCCTTGACTAACCGCAGTTCGTGATTCAGGTGTACCATATTTAGCTAACACTGACCAAGCTTTTGCATCCGTGGAGACAAAACTACTAGCAAAGGCAGTTTCTGGGATAACTTTTGCTGATTCTAAGGGGGTGAATCTTTGCCAAGGTAGTTGTCCTCGTAGATAAAGATAGACACCTCCTGCGGTTACTGCTGTTAGTCCTAAGACGACTAAACAACCGGGTAAAAATGATTTTTTTGACATAGAATTGTGGTTTGGTTAAAAAGTTCAATACTTGGCGATCGATTTGTCTCTGGTTTTAGTTTCTAGAGAATTGGTTAATCTTTAGTAAGCTTTAATTATTATTATAGCTTCTGGAGGTACTAAGCTGTTGACTATCTAATTTACTCGTTAAGACTGTACGGGAGCGGGGGGAGGTAGTTTGCTCTTTTGTACTAAAATATCCAATACGCAGTTTAAATACAGTACAGCTTAGAATGATCAAATATTGTTGATATGAATACCATAAAAGGCTAATTTTATCATGAAACTGGACATGAGATAGACAAAATAGAATCATAGAATCTTTGATTCTTGATGAATTTCTGATTACTAAGTATGCAGAAATACAGACAAGAAAAATTACTGTTATTGGAAAATAGTTGAGATCAAAAAGTATTCTTGCTGAATTGGTGCATTTATTTCAAATCTATTTATTTTAAAATATTAAAATTACTGCTGTTAACTCTGATGCTTAAAAAGCTATCGGAATCATAATAATTTCCTAGATAGGGTTGAAAAGTTCAGTCTTTTGAAAAAATAAGGTTATTATGAACCTATATTAGACCTCTTATAAAAATCAAAAATTGCTGAGGTTGATTAGGGTTAGGAGTCGGTCGTCAGGAGAATCAAGAATGAATAATAATCAATTAAATGGTCTATTTACAGATTTTATGCAATTTAATCCTTATTTTTGCCGTTTTTGAACCCTCAAAAATTAATTACGCAAGAGGTATTATGAAAAATGAGGCTCTCTTGGAGTTATGGTGATCAGCAAATCTTATCGAAGAAAAGGCGTACGCTATACACCCCTACAAATCATACCACGCGCGGCAGTAGGGACGCAAAGCTTGCGCCCATAATGTGACATTGTGAACATTTTTCACCCAATGTCCAAGAGAGCCAAAAACGATAAAAAATAGGGGCTGAATTTTTTCAACCCCCTAAAATACAAGAAATTATCGTTTTAGCCTTGTTTCCGTTTTAATGCCAAGGCAGATAAACCAAAGAAACCTAAACCAAAGAGGAGAGTCGGTTCCGGGGTTTGGACAGTTAATAAACCTAATTGACCACCTTCGACAAGATTATTAGGACCGCCGATGCTGCCATTTCGCACACTGTGGGCCTGCACGTCGAGAATCAGAATTTTTTCTCCCGGTCGAGCGCTGGGAAAGAATTCAGTAATATCCAAAATCCCCGAAGTTTCCCAGTTACCTAAATCCTTGGGGCTGCTGTCGGTTTGACCCCCCGGTAAACTAGCACTACGATCGATCTGACCTACTCGTGTCGCTCGTCCAGTGGTGGCATCAAGTCGCCAAATCGAGGCTTCTTCTCCAGAGGGTTGACCGAAATCAGAGAAAGAACGGTCTTCTTGGATATAGATAGTACCGTCATCGGACCAATCGAGGTTATCGGGACTTCTCACCCCAAAATCGGGACCGCTAAATTGACCGCCACCCGCATCATTACCATCGTAGAGAATGCGAGCGCTGACGCTAGAAGCAGCGGTGTCGAGATTGCCGTTTTGCTCGAAAACCAGATTATTATCGAAGATATAAATAGTTCCCCAGCTATCGGCCCCATTGAATAAAGAACTGCGTCCGGTGGAAGCAAGAACAATTTGGGAACCATCACTGGGATTAGTCGAGACATCTTCCGGACGGGAGAAGGAAAAAGCTCCTAAAGCGTCCGCTTGGGCGCGAAGATTGCTATCGGTGGCAAAACCGTTGAGAAAACCAACCCCATTTCCCTCGTTCACCACTTCTACCCATCGTCCAGCGCTGGTGTTACCAGTACCGGCAAAGTCCCGGGGATCGACACCTTCATCGCCTACCCAAACATACAGTTTGCCCTGTTTGAGACCATTGCGATCGAGAAAACTACCGTCTCCGACCCCGTTTTTCTCCCCAATGTAGAGATAGAGAGGCGCGGACTCGGTATCATCACCCCCGATCATCGCAATGCGATCACTTCTACCTGTATCAATTTCTGTCCAATTTTCCCAAGCACCGCGACCCATTTCTGGGGCAGCCCAGATATCGAAATTGCTAGGATCGAGAACCCATTGAGTCCCGTTGCTGGTTTCTTCTCCAGCAAAGTAGATATTATCTTCAAAACCGATCCCTTGACCGAAGGAATAACGACCGAAAGCGGCACCAGAACAAAAACGATCTAAACCTCCAATGGTGGGAGCGAGTTCAAATTGACTGGTACTGGTGATTAAATTGTAAGAGCGATCGTAGATTTGATCGAAGGCTAATCCAGAACCGATAATTTGACGACTACTGGTGTCGATGTCAAAGTAACTGATTCTTGCTCCTCTCACGGAAAGCTGGTTAGCAGTACCCGGATTCAGGGTATAAGAGGCTCCCTGGTTATTTCTAACTTCGTGGTTGACCAAGGCACGAATCGTCCCATTTCCTAGATCGATAACGCCAATTCCATCAAGAATACCGATGGGAGTGTAATTGTTGATGGTTTCACCCACTGTAAATAGGGGCGTATATTTATAACCATTCAATCCTGTCACCTGCGGTCCGCCTGTATTAGTATGAGCTTGCGCTAAAACCGTCGGTACGTTTATCAGGGAAATTCCCACTGTTAGCAGAGTTGCCGCTAGAACATTTTTGCGGTTAGAATGTGAAGCAATCATTAATTTTTTATTCCTCTAATCTCAAGGAAACAAAACGTTCTCTCTTGAGATTAGAAGGCTTTTATTAAGGGATTGATAAGCCCAGAATAAAAACTCTTTAAGAACTGATGCTTTGTCATAATTATTAATATTTATGCAAACAATTGTAAAAAAGCTGGATGCTCACGACCTAGATTCTTTCTATTAACAATAGTCATTTAATCATCGAGCCTAGTAAACAATGTCTTTCTTTTGCTTATTCTGACTCCTTAATACTGCCCCGTGACTCTTTCCCTAAGGGAAGATTTTTGATTTTTTCCAGAGGTCTATTATTAATTCCCACCGCTTGATTAATATTAGTTAACCCATTGGCCTCTAATTTTTCTGTTAATCCTTGTAAAATATTTGATACTAGCCAAGGACCCTGATATAACCAACCGGTATAAATCTGTAATAAACTGGCACCGGCGGTAATTTTTTCCCAAGCATCATCGAGAGAAAAAATGCCTCCCACTCCAATTATTGGTAAATTGCCTTGGGTTTGCCGATAGATAAAACGGATCACTTCCGTGGAACGTTCCCGCAAAGGTTTGCCACTAATTCCCCCTGCTTCTTCAGTGATTGGTTTACCGGTTTCGGGCAGAATTGTGGTTTTTAATCCCGTGCGTTTAGTGGTGGTATTAGTAGCGACAATTCCCGCTAATTGATAGGAGACAGCTAAGTCAATAATTGTTCTGATATCTTCCCATTCTAAATCGGGAGAAATTTTCACTAATAGGGGTTTTCTGCCTTGATTTTCTGTTTGTAAAATGTCGAGGATTTTATCGAGTTGTTCACCACTTTGCAGGGAACGTAAACCGGGAGTATTGGGAGAACTAACATTAACGACAAAATAATCAGCATGGGGGAATAAATAGCGAAAACTGCCTAAATAGTCCTCCGGGGCCTTTTCTAGGGGCGTATTTTTCGATTTACAGAGGTTAATGCCGATGGGAATCTGTCGGGGTTGTCGTTGCCAAGATTGTTGGAGGGTTGCCGCTAGAACTGGCGCACCACAGTTATTTGCCCCCATACGGTTTAATCCAGCCAAATCTTCTGGTAAACGGAATAATCTCGGTTGGGGGTTGCCCGGTTGCCCTTCTAGGGTGACAGCACCCACCTCGGCAAAACCAAAGCCGAAACTATGCCAAAGTCCTGCCCCTAAACCGTCTTTATCGAATCCTGCCGCTAATCCGACAGGATTGGGGAAATTTAACCCCCAGAGGCTTTGAGATAGGCGAGAATCGCTAAAACTGAGGGATTCTGATAATTGTGAGATTAACCATTGTCCCCAAAATCCGCCTCGCGAGCGATCGATTTTTTGCAGAGTATTTAATAATTGTTTTTGTGTTCCCTCTAAATTACCCCGAATAGCCTTGAAAGCTAGAGGATAAAAAGGTTTAATTGTGTCAATTATATTGGTCATAATCAAGCGGGATTAAGGTGTAGGGTGGGTTAGGCGAGGACAAGTTATGTTTTTGACAAAAAATTTCAAATTTGCCGTAACCCACCTAGCATAATCGTTATAAACCTTGACGAGGATTAAAAGTTTCGATCGCCCGTATTTTTTGATAAAGTTCTAATTCTTCTGGGCTAGGATTGGGAGGATTAACTAATAGAATTTCCACTAATTGATCGCCCCTTTCTCCTTGGGAAGTGGGATAACCTTTGTTAGCCAAACGTAATCTTTGACCACTTTTTAATCCCTTAGGAATCATCATTTTAACTAAACCGTCAATGGTAGGAATTTCCACAAAACCGCCCACAATTGCCTCACTAGGAGTAATCGGTACTTGACAGACAATATCAGAACCTTGAATCCTAAAAAAAGGATGCCTAGCGATAGTTATTTTTAAATATAAATCACCCCCTTCAATACCCTGACCTTTGAGACGAATTTTCTGCCCATCGATCATGGCTGCCGGCATATCAACCTCTATTGATCTACCATCTTCCAGACGAATTCTTTGTCTGCCCCCTTGATAAGCTTTCTCCAAAGGTAAAGTCAATTTCGCCTCCACATCTCGACGAGTTAAACGGGGAGAGGAGGCAATTTTAGCGCGCTTAGTATTAAGGTTATTAAAATCTCTAAACTTCCATAAATCCTGTTCTGTACGGGGGATTTTTACATTACCGTTACTATTCGCTTTTTCCCCCGGACGTATCCCGCGGCGCTTAATCCCCGTCAAGGAACGATTATACTCAACCCGTTTTTCTTCATCGGAGAGAACATCGTAAGCTTCATTAATATCTTTAAACTTTTCTTCGGCCGATTTATCCCCCGGATTAACATCAGGATGATATTGACGCGCCAGTCGTCGAAAAGCCTTTTTGATCTCGTCACCGGTAGCCGTGCGAGATACTCCTAAAACATCATAATAATCAACTAATTGTGGCATATATTCAGTTATCAGTCATCAGTTATCAGTCATCAGATTTGAGTTTTAAGTGAGCAGTATGTATTAAGCGAGCAGTATTAAATAGTAGTTTTCCACTGTCTTTTTACTGTTTACTGATCACTTATCACTGATTAAAACCAATCATCATCGTCATCATCCCAGTTATTTTGGGGGGGAACATTGCGGGAACGATTGCCGCCGCTGCGGTTACTTTTACTATTGTTATAACTTTTTTCCTCCGAACGGGGGGAACTTTGCCAATCGCTATCGCGGCCATTGTAGTAATTGTCCTGATTGCGGGGGCGATAACTATCTTGATTAGCCGAATAATTGGGTCGATAATCACTTTGATAACCCGGTGTACTGGGACGATAATCCTGGCGATAACGATCGCGGCGCGGTTCGGAGGGAAGATCATCTTCCTTATCCCCGGTAAAAGTCTTGCGAATAGCGCTAAAAAAGCCCTCATCTTCCTCGTCGTATTGTAGCCGTACCTCGCGATTTAATTCATAGATAACATCCTGTAGATCCGCCTGGGCGCGATCAAGGCGACGGTCATCATTTTTCTCCAAAGCGTCGATAATTTCCGTACTCAAAGACTCAATTTGACGACGATAGGAACGGGTAAACTCATTACCAAAATCGAGAGTAACATCTTTTAAGCGTCGTTGGGCTTGATCCACCAGAGAGCGGGCGCGATTGCGTTTATCGACCTTTTCGCGACGGGTACGATCTGCTTGGGCAAATCGGGCAGCATCGCCGATCATGCGGTTAATTTCCCCTTCGCTGAGGGTAGAAGCGCCTTGAATGGTGACACTTTGCTCCCGTCCGGTCATTTTATCCCTAGCGGTGACTTGTAGAATACCGTTAGCATCCATATCGAGGGACACCTGCACTTGCGGAATACCCCGGGGTGCGGGGGGGATACCGGTTAATTTAAAACGTCCCAGGGATTTATTATCGCTGGCCATTTCCCTTTCCCCCTGCAAAACGTGGATTTCCACCACAGTTTGATTATTTTCGGAAGTGGAAAAAAGGTCAGCTCTGCGGACGGGAATAGTGGTATTGCGGGGGATTAACTTTTTCATCACACCGCCGATGGTTTCTAAACCCAAGGATAAAGGGGTAACATCGAGGAGCAGCACGTCTTTGACCTCGCCGCCCAAAATTCCCGCTTGAATAGCCGCCCCGACCGCTACAACCTCATCAGGGTTAACATTTTGATTGGGTTCCCTATCGATAAAACTCCGCACCAAATCCTTAACCACCGGCATCCGCGTGCCGCCGCCCACCAGTACCACTTCGTCTAGTTGGACGGGGGACAAACCGGCATCAGAAAGGGCGCGTTTGAGAGGACGACTGAGACGACTGATTAAATCGCCGCATAATTCCTCAAATTGGGCCCGACTCAGGCGAGTTTCGATGTGTTTGGGTCCGTCTTCCGTGGCGATGATAAAGGGCAGATTAATATCGGTGACGCTGACCCCAGACAGTTCTATTTTGGCTTTTTCTGCCGCTTCTGTGAGTCTTTGTAGGGCTTGCCGGTCTTGGCGCAGCTCCACGCCTTCCTGTTCCAAAAACTGATTGGCTAACCAATCGACGATTCTTTTATCGAAATCATTTCCGCCTAATTGGGTGTCGCCACTGGTGGCTTTCACCTCAAAAACGCCGTCACCCACTTCCAAGATAGAAACATCAAAAGTACCGCCTCCCAGGTCAAAAACGAGGATTTTCTTGCTTTCCTGTTCATCGAGACCGTAGGCCAGGGCGGCGGCGGTGGGTTCGTTGAGAATCCGCATCACTTCTAACCCCGCAATTCGGCCCGCATCCCGGGTGGCTTGACGTTGGGAGTCATTAAAATAGGCGGGGACGGTGATTACGGCCCCGGTAACTTCTTCCCCCAGATAACGGCTGGCCTCTTCGGCTAATCGGCGTAAAATTAGGGCGGAAATTTCTTCGGGGGCGAATTCTTTTTGCAGACGGGGGCATTTAATTTTGATATTGCCCATCTCATCCCGGCGGATGGTGTAGGGGACGCGCTTCGATTCGGGGTTTAATTCCGAGTAGCGACGACCTATGTAGCGTTTCACTCCATAGTAGGTGTTTTGGGGATTGAGTACCCCTTGTCGCCGGGCCATTTGACCGACCACTAACTCCCCATCTTTATTAAAACCGACCACAGAAGGGGTGGTTCTCATGCCCTCCGAGTTGGCGATGACCACTGGCTTTCCGCCTTCCATGACGGCGACGACGGAGTTAGTTGTCCCTAGATCAATGCCTACTACTCTACCCATGCTTGTTTTTGTCTCCCCCTAGATTTCGATAACTTCGGGACTTTTACCTTCGATCGATAGTTTAAATCGCTTAATGCTTGTTGACAATATTGTATCCAATTGTCTTAGGTTCTCGCTCTCGCTTCGGGGCGATTGAGGGTGTGATTACCGAAGTGGTCTTTTAGTGATCGCTGGCAATCAGGTTTGGGGGGGTGAAAATATGGCTAGATTTCCAGATTTTCCCTATCCACTAATTCTGCTGGCGGCTGACAGGAAATAGGGATTGTTCTGCCTGTACTGGGATGATTAAAAAGGACTTGATTGGCATGGAGATAATAACCACAATCTCCCGGGACTGCATCCGGCCGCGGTAATCCCCCCAGACCATACAATGGATCACCGATTAAAGGATAGCCAAAAAAGGCCAGATGAATGCGAATTTGATGGGGTCTGCCCGTAAAAATTTGTACTTCTAATAGGGTACTATCGGGATGTTTTTTTAAGACTCGACCATGACTGCGGGCCGATAACCCATCTGTGAGCGCACCGTAAACATGGCCTAAAATGGGATGGGCGATTTTCCCGATCGCTTGATTAATAGTAAAATTATCTGGTATGTCGCCCTGAACCACTAAAGCTCGATATATTTTAGTAATTTTCCCCTCCCGCATCTGTTGACTCAATTTAGCTCTAGCGGGCTTTGATTTAGCCATTAAGACTATGCCCGAAGTGCCGCGACCAAGACGATGAATTGGATAGGGAGTGATATCGGGATAATGCTGATGTACCAAATGGATAAGAGTATGTTCGAGAAATCCACCCCCCGCTAACACGGGTAATCCCGAAGGTTTCGCCACCACTAACACCTCGGCATCCTCGTAGAGTACCTCAAAAAAGAGCGGCACATCCGGTTCTGTCCAAGGTGGGCGCTGATAGGTCAATTGCTGCCCGATTTCCAAGACTGTATCGGGGCAAGCGGGACGACCGTTGACTAGAATTGCTCCTGATAAAATGCGATCGAGCCATTCTTCTGGGCTAGAATGGCAATATTTGCCCGTATAGTAAGCTAATAAGCTTAATCGGGCCTGATTTTTGCTAATTTTATCTCGATAAATCCAACCTTGATTGGGCATTGGGGAAGTGGGGTGTGGGGAAGTGGGGAAGTGGGGAAGTGGGGAAGTGGGGAAGTGGGGAAGTGGGGAAGTGGGGGAATTTCAACGAAAACCCTAACACCCCAACACCCCAACACCCTATCACCCTATCTCCCTATCTCCCGACTCCTGACTTCTAACCCAATGTTCGACAAAGATAAGCAAAAATTATTGATTGACTCCAAAAACTTGAGAATATTTAAATTAACATTCCGCAATATTTATAAATTCTTAAAAATTAATTGAGAAAGATTTTTATTTAACAACGATGTTACAATGGTTACAGCGATTTTACTGAATTTCATAATGGGTTATTCTGTGCTTTTTTGGGCAGCAATGGTTGAAACCCTTGCCACACCTAGAAGGTAATCCTCATTAAAACGGGTAAATGAGTCAATTTAACCCACAACGATGATCTTTTTTTTGTGTAGTTTTATTGCAAAGAAAAAGTTTTTTT
>NZ_SFBY01000074.1:0-4650 GCF_007095505.1 Microcystis sp. M_QC_C_20170808_M3Col | reverse complement strand
AGACCAGAACAGAGTAAATCTGTTAAGGCAGGTGCGGAACCCCGCAAGGGAAAGAAGCAGAAACCTAAATCGTGAGGTTTGGGAATCACCGTCCGTTTTACGGCGGTGAGGATGTCAACTCTGATGATAGGATGAACGATCGAAGCTCTCCAGAGAAACCCTATGACTAGCTTACTGCGCGACTTTTGGTATGTGGCCACACCGGCAAATAAACTGAAACCCGGTCAGCTAATGGCCAAAAAAATGCTAGGTGAACCGATTGTTGTCGGTAGGAGAGAGGATGGAGAAGTGTTCGCATTGCGGGATATTTGCCCCCATCGCGGCATTCCGCTGCACCATGGCTGGATTGAAGGGGATGGGGTGTACTGTTGCTATCATGGCTGGAAATTTAACACTAGCGATGGCGTTTGTTCTGAGATACCCTCATTAACCGAACACGATCGCCTTGATATTAGCCGAATTTGTGTCACCAGTTATCCCTGTCGCGAAATACAAGGTCATATCTGGGTGTTTATTCCGGCAGACTCAAAAAGGGAAATTAAGCAAGAAAATCTGCCTCCTGTGCCGATTATTAGCGATTTTGGCAAACTTACCCCCAAAATAGCCGAAACTATCACTTTTGACTGCAATATTGACCATGCGGTGGTGGGATTGATGGATCCGGCCCACGGTCCCTACGTTCATACTTCTTGGTGGTGGCGCAGCGGTCCGCGCAAATTTCGGGTCAAAGAAAAACAATACGAACCAGTTCCCCTCGGTTTTCGTCTTGCCCCCTATGATATGCCCGTAAGTGCGAAACCTTATAAAATTCTGGGTAATAAGGTATCGATTGAAATTGTTTTTGAATTGCCCTCGGTGCGTACAGAAATACTACGAGGTGATCGCTATTTGGCCTGTGCTTTTACGGCAATTACTCCCATCGATGAAAATCACTGCGAAGTCCATCAAAGTTTATACTATACGATTCCTTGGTTGGCATTTTTAACCCCTCTTTTGCGTTATTTAACCCGACAATTTCTTAAACAGGATCGCGATGTAGTGATTAAACAACAGGAAGGACTTAGTTATCATCCAGCTTTGATGTTAATTGATGATGCCGATACCCAGGCCAAATGGTATTATCGCCTCAAGCAAGAATACGAAAAATCTCAAGCAGAAAAACGGGATTTTGTCAACCCCATTAAAGCACAAATTTTACGGTGGCGTAGTTAGAATTTGATCATTTTATTACTGGACTTGCCCTTTGACACAAGGTCATAACCTGTGCTGTAGGAGGGATTAAGAGAATTTCTGATGCCCAGTTACTGGGTACAAATCAGGGAAACCTCTAATAAATCTAAGGCTTTCTCTAAGTCTAATAATTGTCCTAAACTATGGCTACAAGTCTCGCCATTAAATCCTCTTGCTGTGGCTAATTTTGATAATATCATCGGGTAATTTTGAGAGGTTGCCAAGGGTTCTTTTTTTTGACTTGATCTCCTTTTTAGCAAATATGATCCATCCCTGTCTATTAAGAAATATTACAATAAACATGGGTACGTTAAGAAAAGTTAACGGGTTTATCCATTGCTGGATAAGGGTTTTTGGCTATTGTAGTAAGGAAAAAATTAACGGATTGACCGCAGGGATTGCCTATCAGCAATTCACAAACCGCGGGATTTTAATCGCTTTGGTTGTCGCTATTTTAGGAGGTGCGGCTAAACTTTTTGGTTTTTTTGCCTCCCATTAATCTTTTGATAAAATTACTTGTAAAAAAGCGGTAGTTTTTAAATCAATCCCTGTAATTGCCGTGCCAACAACTACCGAATATGCACCAACTTCGAGGGCTTTTTTTGCTTCTGTTGGAGTCGATATTCCTCCTTCACAGATAACAGGAACTGATAACTTATTAACTAATTCTTCTAGGAAAGAAAAACTCGGCGGTGGCAGATTTTTAGTTGCTTCTGTGTAACCGTAAAGAGTTGTACCGACAATATCAGCACCGGCTGCCACGGCATAAATAGCACTTTCGATCGAGTCTATATCTGCCATGACTAATTTACCAGTTTCCTGATGAATACGATCGATAATTGTGGCTAAATTTTCATCATTAGGACGCTTTCTTGGGGTAGCATCCAAGGCAATTATATCTGCACCCGCATCGGCAATAGCGAGAGCATCTTGATATTTGGGAGTAATATATACCGAACAATCGCGATAATTGCGTTTCCAGAGCCCAATTATCGGTATATCCGGCAATTGTTGACGGGTGGCTTTCAGATGAGTGGGACTATCAATTCTGACCCCACAAGCACCCCTATCCACGCAAGCATGAGCCATGGCGGCAATAATTACAGGATCGTGCAGAGATGACTCCACTGGCGCTTGACAGGAGACGATTAAACCCGATTTTAAGGTTTCTATTCGCATAAATTGGGGTGTGGGGTGTGGGGTAGTGGGGGTGTGGGGTAGTGGGGGTGTGGGGTAGTGGGGGAATGGGGTAGTGGGGTAGTGGGGTAGTGGAGCATTTGGCTGAAATTTCCCTAAACCCCTAAATCCCTATCACCCTATCTCCTGAATTCTGACCCCCGACTCCTGACTCCCGACTCCTAACCCCACCAACAAACTTTTTGCCGCAAACCTTACTTATAAGCAGCGATACACTGTTCAACTAAAGCGGTTACTGCGTCCACATCTTTCCAACCGAGAATTTCTGTGACTTTTTTCTCTAGATTCTTATAGGTTTTGAAAAACTCGGCGATTTCCTGCAAGCGATGGGGAGAGACATCTTTGAGGGATTTTACCTCAGCATAACGAGGATCTTTAGCGGGAACACAGAGAATTTTTTCATCGCGATCACCACCATCGATCATTTCTAACATACCAATAGGGCGCGCCGTAATCACACAGCCGGGGAAAGTAGGCTGATCCATGATCACCATACCATCTAAAGGATCGCCGTCATCGGCGAGGGTATTGGGAACAAAACCATAATCACAGGGATATTGTACCGAAGAATAGAGAACGCGATCGAGAGCAAAGGCGTTTAAATCCTTATCAAACTCGTATTTATTCTTACTACCGGCGGTAATTTCCACTAAAACGTTAATTAAACCGGGTTTCGGTTGGGCAGGAATGCGCGATAAATCCACAAGCTTTCTCCAAATACAAGACATTGACACTCTCGCCGTCAAGCTACGCTGTGACGGGAGATTCTTGCTTCTACTCCTCTTAACTAGACACAATCGGAAGACTATGCCCCCGTCAGACCGAATCCACAAGCGTTTTAGTTTAACGTCTACCGACTGTCCGGCGGCGGACGGCTCTGAATTTTATTTGTGGGCAGAATTGACCTTAGCCGTTAAGCTTCTATGCTGCTTGACCCGTCACCATTAGGCGTTGCTGATTTGAGATATGAATCTTCTTTTGTAGGATTTTTAAAACCTAGCGATATTTGTTCCGAGGTACAAAGGAGCGAGAGGTTTCCGTGATACTTTACGCGCTTTACCGCTTTCTGTATTCTAGCGAAATCCCTCGAAAGTGGAAACGCTACCGCGTTAGTTTCACTTTGGTCGCGATTGATCTCCCGTTAAGCAAGGGCGGCTCTAACGGGAGTCCTCTCGCGACCTTGAGATAGCGCCTTTAGAGTCACCTAAAAGCGCAAGCAAAATTAAAACACACTTTAATTAACTCCGATCCAAATTTTACCCTTGACATCCTCGCCGCCGTAAAACGGACGGCGATTCCTCACCACGCCACCTTTTTAGAATGGTCGCGTCAATGGGGTTGACGCGACCCGGGATGCTGCTTCTTTAACAGAAGTCTTACGCTTTCCGACCCGTCCATTTCGAGTGTCCGAATGCCCTCCGGCCACTTTGAACAAGTCGAAAAAATCTCATGTTCCACCTTATTTCCTAGAAAGTTTTACTCGTTCAAGGCCGAATTCGAAGTCTTTTCTGAACGAAACCCCCTACTATCTGTTGTCAAGGTTCAGTTTTTAGCTTGGTTATCGCTTTTTCCATTGTAGCTTAAAGCCGTCCTAAAAGGACGGGGTTTTAACCCAAATTTTCGATAAGGGGGATCGGGACGAAGAAAAAATTTTTTACCTTGGCAATCGTCTATCTCAATTCTGTCACCTCATTTGCCTCGTTAGGGAGTAGGATGTTTTACCGGTAAGGGGTTCTTCGGTATAGTTAGGCGTGGAGTTATATCCAATCGCTAACAAGGGTAACGTTAGGGTCAGAATTGCGATCATGGTTCCGAGTAAATTGGCCCACCTATGACTAGGAGGCTCGGAAGTCTTCCCTGACGGGTTGCTTGATTCCATAAAGGGGTCGTGTTGAACTCGACAAGTAAAGAATACGAGAGATATATAGAGCAGTAAGCTATCGGCCTTGAGCTTTTAGCAAATTACTGCTATTTTTTGCCTTTGGGCTTGGTTAACGTCTCGTTAGAAAGCGAAACATTAACAGCAATATTCCCCCTACTAATTATATTTTACCCATTTTTTTCCAGGAGTTCCCTCTGATACTTTTCTTGACGATCTCTCCAGATCATCGAAAATTTTGGGTGGGAAACCCCGCCGTTCTAGGTTGGCTTTACGTTAGAATTAAAAAGACCGTCTCGAAAACCAAGTGGGCGGACAGCACCTTGAAAACTCGGCTTAGGGGG
>NZ_SFBY01000073.1:0-20736 GCF_007095505.1 Microcystis sp. M_QC_C_20170808_M3Col | reverse complement strand
TTCAGCCCTTGATCAATCCATCTGAACCAGGGGAAAAGATGCTTTGCGGCTATTCCATCGAGGATGTTCCGCATCTGCTCTACTGTCGGGATATTGACCAAACCAAACAGACTTTGAGCATTATCTCGTCCACAACGACTATTCAGTTGACGCTGATATTCTAGAAATGATTCATTCTGGCGAAAAAAGGCGGCGAATGCCCCTAATATTGCGTCTTTCAGACTGTAGCGGGTAGCATTGCCGGCACTTCGAGGGTCAGTTATCCCAGCGATAACTACCTGGAAATAGCTCAGCATCCCCAGAAAACCCAGTTGTTTGACTTCCATTCCTGCGAAACCCACTGTTCAAACCCTTCACTCCATTTTGAAAGGCAAGAGTAAGACGGGTTCTGTATTCTGTGCTACCGTTTGCATTGGGAATTGCTGGTTGTTGGCAGGCTTTTTGGCTGTGATCGGTAAACAGTAAACTGAAAACTCAAATCTGATCACTGATAACTGATCACTGATCACTGAATCGCCCCTCTTGCCTCTGAGAAAAAAAAATGCTATGATGGGAACAAATCGGGCTTCTACGTTGGTGACTGCCTTTCAAGTTTTTTGATCTATGCTTGATTGTGATAAGGGAGCGAATAACCAATCCGTGTGGTAGTAAACCGAGCTTGTACTCGGAAACAGAAACGCGGAATATAAGTTCCCACCTGGTTAACCCAGGTCATAAACTTAGGTAAAACGGCGTAGCGGTCTTTTCAAGTTTTTTGAGCATATCAGAGTCCCTGTACTTCGTTGGTTTTGCCCTCCTCGCTGGCCAAAAAAGCTCTGATTTATATTTTTTCTAGGTTAAAGACTGCTGTTTTCGGTAACGCTTGTCACCGCTAAATTGTGACAATCCGGACTACACTAGGGAGAAATTTATGAATTATTGTTAAGCAATGACTGAAAAACAGCCAAGAGTTGTTATCATCGGCGGCGGATTTGCGGGTTTATACACGGCCAAAGCCCTAAAAAACGCCCCCGTTCATGTTACCCTCATCGATAAGCGAAATTTCCATCTTTTTCAGCCCCTCCTCTATCAAGTCGCTACTGGGGCGCTCTCTCCGGCCGATATCTCCTCACCTTTGCGCTTAATCCTACGGGGTCATGAGAATACAGATATTCTCCTCGATCACGCCATAGATATAGATCCGGTCAAGGGAGAAGTGATCTTGAAAGATCACCCGCCGATCGCCTACGATCAGTTAGTTATTGCCACGGGAGTCAGTCATCACTATTTTGGCAATGATCAATGGCAACCCTACGCTCCCGGGTTAAAAACCATTGAAGACGCAGTGGAAATGCGTCGTCGCATCTATCTCGCTTTCGAGAAGGCCGAGAAAGAAACCGATACCGAAAAGCGGCAAGCTTTATTAACTTTTGTTATTGTCGGTGGCGGACCGACGGGGGTAGAATTAGCAGGTGCGATCGCCGAAATTGCCCACGGTGCGCTTAGGTCGGATTTTCACCAGATTAACCCCACAGAAGCGAAAATTTTGCTCTTAGAAGGGATGGATCGAGTATTACCTCCCTATGCCCCCGATTTATCCGCTAAAGCTGCCGCTTCTCTCACAAAATTAGGGGTGACAGTGCAAACTAACAGCATCGTTACCAATATTGTTGAAGGTTGTGTCAGCGTCCGTCAGGGAGAAAAGACGACAGAAATCGCCGCCGAGACAATTTTATGGGCAGCAGGGGTAAAAGCATCGAGAATGGGGCGAATTTTGGCCGAAAGAACCGGGGTAAATCTCGATCGCGTCGGCCGGGTAATCGTTGAACCAGATTTAAGTATCGCCGGTTATGCCAATATTTTTGTGATCGGGGATCTGGCTAATTTTGCCCATCAGGGAGATAAACCTTTACCCGGAATTGCCCCCGTGGCCATGCAGGAGGGCGAATATCTGGCCAATTTATTAATTTCTCGCCTAAAAGGGCAAACTATTCCACCTTTTCATTATATCGATCGAGGTAGTCTGGCAGTTATCGGCCAAAATGCGGCCGTGGTTGATTTGGGATTTGTCAAGTTTTCCGGGTTCATCGCTTGGTTAGTCTGGGTTTGGGCCCATATTTACTATCTGATCGAATTTGATAATAAATTAGTGGTGATGGTGCAATGGGGTTGGAATTATTTTACCCGCGGTCGTGGCGCTCGTTTGATTACGGGAGAGGGGCAAAATTTAGCTTCTGGACAATTGCCGCAAAATAACGGCCAAAATAATAATCTAGCCGTTTCTAGCCAGACGGAAACTCTCTCTGCACCGATTGTGAAAGTGTGAAAAAATAGCCGTGATTATCCAGTTATCAGTTAGCAGGTAAGAACAATCGATCAATAATGAAAATAGAACGTCCTAACAGTCTAGAAATTACCCCAGAGGAAAGCCAAGAATTAGAATATTTACGAGTTAGAATTGAACGAGCGATCAAAGATGGTGTGATCACAAGAATAGAATTTGAATCGATTAAAATGATCATGTTTTCTAACAAGAAAAACAATCCCGACCAAATCCTTCGTCAGGTGACACTCTATCGCAAGTTAGTCGTTGAAAAACTGAATAATAGCGAACTAATTTTTGAATCTCCTCAATAGGGCGGAATCCTGTTGTCTTGTCTTATTCTTTTTTGTCGCTACCGGGAAAAGCTCGACCTTGAATATTTTCTAAAGCTGAAACTGCCGCCCTAGAACCAGCGATAATATCTCGTTCTTCTCCCCCTAAATATAAGCGGCCAAAACTGCCCACGGAAGTAACGTGTAGGATATTAATTAAAGCGGCTTTTTCGGCCTGATTAGCGGCCAGGGAAGCGTAGGCGGCCGGCTGCACTTCTAGAACATATAAAGTCTGTCCTGCCATTAACATCATACCCCGAGAACTACGGTTAATTAATTGGGCTTGGTAAGCGTCAATGTTGCGAATAATTTGGCTGGAGACAATTTGCGGTTTCAGACAATCGCGCTGACTAACGCCTAAATACTGCAAAATTGCCTGACCGGCCGCCCTTACCTCTCCCTGACTGCTAGAATGGAGTTCTAAGAGTCCATAGAGTCGTTCTACGAATAGAACCCCCGGACGAACCACGGCGGATTTGAGGGCAATATCGGTGATGCGATTAATCTCGATGCCGGGGGAAATTTCAATCCAGAGGGAAGCATCCCCGGGTAAGGGTAAAAATCCTTGGGCGACTGTACCGATGTAAGCGGCGTGTTGAAGCTGTAAATTGTCAAGATAAACGTAACTGCGAAGTTCTACACCCAAGCTAATTTCTCCCTCTTTCTGTCCTCTGGCAAATCCCCATTCCAACCCCGGAGCGACGATTAATCAATCCTTAATTAGGGCTTAGGCATTACCATCTTTCACTATAGTATAGAATTAGTGGCCTTTAAATTTACCTGGGGAGAAGCGGTAAAAAAACTATAATTATGGGGACAAACTGAGGGAAAAACCAACATGACGATTCTTTTAGGGGGAGATATCGGGGGAACTAAAACAATCCTGCGTTTAGTGGATTGCCAAAACTCAGCCGATAGTCCCCAACCCCGGCTAACTACTCTCGATCAAGAAATTTATCCTAGTAAACAATACCCCGATCTGGTGCCGATCGTCCAGCAGTTTTTGGCCCGACAAGTCACTATTCCCTCGGTGGAAAAAGCCTGTTTCGGTATTGCCGGTCCAGTGGTTAACAATAGTTCCGAATTGACTAATTTAAGTTGGTTCCTAACTGGCGATCGCCTAAGCCACGAGCTGCAGATTGAGCGAGTAAAATTAATTAATGATTTTGCGGCGATCGGTTATGGGGTGTTAGGATTAGCCCCAGAGGAGCTGCACAATCTACAGTCGGCCCCGGCAGTACCAGAGGCCCCGATTGCGGTTATTGGTGCAGGAACTGGGTTAGGAGAGGGTTTTTTGATTCCTGTCTCGAAAGGTAAATATCGGGTGTTTGGTAGTGAGGGTTCCCACGCCGATTTTGCCCCTCGATCGAGTTTAGAATATCAACTATTAAATTATCTCTTGGAACTCTATAATATCGAGCGCATTTCGGTGGAGCGAGTGGTTTCCGGGCAAGGAATCACTTCTATCTATCGATTTCTCCACGATAGTAACTATAGTCAGTCATCACCGGCCATGGCGGAAATTTACCGCACTTGGTTAGAAGAAATGGGTAAACCGCAAAAAACCGTCGATTTAGCGGCTAAAATTGCTAGTTTTGCCCAAGATGACTCGGATTATCTCTGTTATCAAACCATGAAAATCTTTGTCGAGGCCTACGGTGCGGAAGCGGGCAATTTAGCCCTCAAGTTGCTTCCCTACGGAGGATTATACATCGCGGGAGGGATTGCGGCCAAAAATCTTCCCCTAATGACCGAGGGTAGCTTTATGAAGGCTTTTCGGGCTAAAGGTCGGATGAGGGAGCTATTAAGCAATATTCCCGTTTATATCGTTCTTAATACCCAAGTGGGACTAATGGGGGCAGTTTCCTGCGCTAGTCAGCTTTGAGCGAGGGTTGACTGGATTTTACCAACGGCAGCAGCGATTGAGGTAAGCGATCAAAAAAATGTTCTCCATCACGGTTTTCCTGCCCTTGGCTGTGCTTGGGGGGGCTTAGATGTTATTTTTGGGGTTTATCAACAAAAGCCGCTATAAAGCCGAAAAAATGCCGAGCAACAGCTAGAAAAAGCCCTACTGTCCTGTGAAGAAAAAATGTTAAATTGCGACCGGGCCAGTTTTGCCGACAAACTGCACTGGTGCGGTGATGGAAAATAGCCTAGGGCAGTTGCTCTGGCTGGGGGGTCAATGCTATGATTAGGAAGACTTTTGCGGGTATAGTTCAGTGGTAGAACGTCACCTTCCCAAGGTGAATGTCGCGCGTTCGAGTCGCGTTACCCGCTTCTGACGACAATTGATGTAATATATGAATTAACTGGCAAGATGGGCATGAGCAAGTTAACCCCTTTGGCTGTTAACTGTCCTGTCAAGCTGCTCTAGGGCAAAGATAATCCTATCGCTACCATGAAACTAATTATCGGGGGACGTTACCAGGTTATTAAACCCCTAAGTCAAGGGGCTTTTGGTCAAACTTTTTTAGCTCAAGATAACTATCGCCGCGGCCGTCCTCAATGTGTGGTCAAACAGTTAATGCCCCAAGTGGTTAACGAAGTTACTATAGGATTATTTGAGAGTGAGGCCAGAGCTTTAGAAAAACTCGGCCATCATCCTCAAATACCGCAATTTTTCGCCAGTTTTCAGGAAAATAATTCTTTTTATATCGTTCAAGAATTTATCGATGGTCACGATCTTAGTCAGGAAATCTCTAATGGTAAGCGTTTAGAAGAGAGTCAGGTAATTCAGTTATTAAAAGATATCTTGGAAGTTCTGGCTTTTGTCCACCAAAATAATATCATTCACCGAGATATAAAACCCAATAATATTATCCGTCGCCACGAGGGCAAGTTGGTTTTAATCGACTTTGGTGGAGTCAAACAAGTGGGGACTCAATGGCTAAAAGCAAAACAGACCAGTGTGTCCATTGGGATTGGCACCCCTGGTTATATGCCTAGTGAACAGGCGCAAAATAAACCGCGATTGTCTAGCGATGTCTATGCCGTGGGAATCATCGCTATTCAAGCCTTAACTGGTCTCAAACCGACGCAATTTCCCGAAGATGCCGAAACCGGAGAAATCGCTTGGCGCAATCAGGCCGATGTTAGAGATGATCTAGCAGTTATTATCGATAAAATGACCCGTTATGACTGGCGCCAACGCTTTCCCTCGGCAGCAGAAGTTTTAGATGCCATAAAACAGTTACTGCAATTGCGTCACCAACAAGCTTTAATCAGGGAAATTTCACCAGAGGAGCTGTTTTATCGCGGTAACGCACACCTCGATTTGGGGGAGCATCTGGAAGCAGTTCAGTTGTATCAGCAGTCCCTGCGAAAAAAGCCCAATTTTGTCAATGCTTGGTATAATCGCGGTCTGGCCTTGCAAAGATTGGGGCGTTTTCCCGAAGCTTTAGGGTCTTTTAATCAGGTAATTCAATTAGAGAATAATAATGCTCGGGCTTGGTTTTATCGCGGCATCGCTTTAGCTAATTTACGACAAATCAGCGCCGCAATCGCATCTTGGGATAAGGCAATTCAACTGCAGCCAGATTATCTGGAAGCATGGCATTACAAGGGCATGATTTTATGTCGGATGCAACATTATGCGGAAGGTATAGCGGTTTATAATCAGGCCCTGGCCATTAAATCCGATGCTAATGTTTGGTTTAGCAAAGGCGAAGCTTTACGGGAATTAGAACGACTCAGTGAAGCGGTCGCCGCTTATAATAAGGCTTTACAGTTACAATCCCAAAAGGCTGAGGCATGGTATCAACGGGGTTGTTGTCTCTACAAGTTAAAATGTTTCTCGGAAGCAGTGGTTTCTTTTAACCAAACCCTACAACTAGAGCCTAGCCATCAATTCGCTCTCCAACAACGGAATTTAGCCCTTAATCACCTGAAATTGTAGGCAGCGAGCCAGCATTTTGGGGGATTAATCCGGTTCCTCTAGCCATTTTTGCCAGATATCCGGACGACGTTCCTTAGTGCGATCGAGTTGTTGTTGATAGCGCCAATCGGCGATATCCTGATGATTACCCGAGCGCAAAACCGGCGGCACTTGCCAACCGCGAAAGACCGGCGGCCGGGTATATTGGGGATAATCCAATAAACCTGCCTCAAAACTCTCCAATTTCAACGATTCTGCCTTACCTACCGTCCCAGGTAACAACCGCGTCACCCCGTTAATAATCGCTAAAGCAGGGATTTCCCCACAAGTTAGGACAAAATCCCCTAAAGATACCTCTCTAGTCACCAAATGCTCACAAACACGCTCATCTACCCCTTCATAATGCCCGCAGATGAGAATTAACTGCTGATAACTACCGGCCCAAGTTTTCAGTAAAGCTTGATTGAGAGGTTCCCCCTGGGGAGTCATCAGCACAATCTCCCGGGGTGGTAAAATTTCTAAAGACTCGATCGCCTCAAAAATTGGCTCTGGTTTTAATAACATTCCCACACCACCACCGTAGGGTTCATCATCGACACGACGGTGTTTATCGTGGGCAAAATCCCGGAGATTGAGCAAATTTACCCTAGCGATGTCGCGTTCGAGAGCTTTTGCCAACAACCCCGACTGCAGCGGTGAGGTAAAAAAATCGGGAAAGAGAGTAATGATGTCAAACTGCACGGGAAAAATTAAGGCCTAGACTGGGATAGTGTTTAATGTATCATTTTGTCACGGTTCGATCGGTTAAAATCTTGCTAATTTGGCGCTAGTCTATCTCGATAACATGATAGACTATGCTGTACTGTCTAGGGGTTTTTCTGGCTCTAGCTTGAGTGATCGAAGTCTAGCCTAGACTTAAAGTTAACTAACAGTCCGTCATTGCCAGTGGCTCGAAGAAAATTGCTAAAATCGCCTCTACTATTGCTTGATGTCCCGAAAAATATTCCTAAACCGCATTTTTTTCCGTCAACCGTTCAGGGAAAATAACATCAAGATACTTGTCCATCTTCCCGAAAAACCTTCCATCCCTAAAAATGTCTATTCGTTCAGTGACATGATCATCGAGCTAGAAACCCAACACCACGAAAATCCTACCCCCATATCTCTCAAAACGGCGATTTTAGTCATTGGTGGTGCCGAGGATAAAGTCCACGGTAAAGAGATACTGCACACCTTTTGGAATCGCGCCGGGGGTAGCGAAGCGGTGATCGCTATTGTTCCCTCCGCTTCCAGAGAACCGGTTTTAATTGGCGATCGCTATCAGAAGATTTTCGAGGAAATGGGGGCAAAATACGTCAAAGTTATTGATATTCGCGATCGTGTACAGGGAGAAGATCCCCAATTTCAAGCCTACATCGAAGAATGTACAGGTGTATTTATGACCGGAGGCGACCAGCTGCGTTTATGCGGTTTGCTCTCCGATACCCCCCTGATGGAAAGGATCAGACAAAGAGTGCAACAGGGAGAACTGACTCTGGCCGGAACTAGCGCCGGGGCCGCCGTTATGGGTCATCACATGATTGCTGGGGGCAGCAGCGGGGAAGCACCCAATCGGGCCCTAGTAGATATGGCCATGGGATTAGGTCTCATTCCTGAAGTCATTGTCGATCAACACTTCCACAATCGCAACCGCATGGCTCGGTTAATGAGCGCTATCTCCGGTTATCCCGAACGTTTAGGAATTGGCATCGATGAGGATACCTGCGCTATGTTTGAGCGGGATGGCACGATGACGGTAATCGGCTGCGGTACAGTGACGGTAATTGATGCTAGGGAAATGTCCCACACCAACCACCATCACGTCACCGCTAACGAACCCCTGAGTCTGCATAATCTGCGGGTACATATTCTTGCCTACGGTGATGGCTATCATCTCAAAAAACAGCAAGTGATCGCTAAATTAGGGTAAAAAAACTCCCGAAAAACTGTTCATAGTGAACAGTCTACTAATCTCGGAAAACCAGACAATAAACAACGGCTTCTTTGTGCTTCTCAACAGCGAACATCGGCTATATCATGAAAATTATCAGAACCCAAACCCTGCGCGGTCCCAACTACTGGAGTATTCGTCGCGACAAGCTCATTGTTATGCGTCTAGATCTCGAAGAGCTCGCAGAGAAGCCATCGAATGAAATCCCAGGCTTTTACGAGGGATTAATCGACGTTCTCCCCAGTTTAGTCGAACATTACTGCTCCCCCGGTTATCGCGGCGGTTTCTTTGAACGAGTCCGCACTGGTACTTATATGGGCCATATTATCGAACATATCGCCCTAGAATTGCAGGAACTGGCAGGAACTCCCGTCGGGTTTGGTCGCACTAGAGGCACTTCCACCCCCGGAGTCTATAACGTGGTATTTGAGTACGTTGACGAGCAAGCGGGACGTTATGCGGGTCGGGCTGCCGTGCGTTTGTGTCAATCCCTTGTCGATACGGGAACCTATTCTAAGGAAGAATTGGCCCAGGATTTAGCCGATTTACGCGATTTATGCAATAATGCCGCCCTTGGTCCGAGTACCGAAACCATCGTCAAAGAAGCACAAGCTAGAAATATCCCCTGGTTACTCCTGAGCGCTCGTTCCATGGTGCAATTGGGCTATGGCGTTCACCAAAAGCGCATTCAAGCCACTTTAAGCAGTTTTTCGGGGATTTTAGCCGTTGAGTTGGCCTGTGACAAGGAAGGCACGAAAACTATCCTCAAGGATGGAGGGATTCCAGTCCCCCGGGGTACGGTGATTCAATACTTGGATGAATTGCCAGAGGCAATCGAGGAAGTGGGAGGATTTCCCATCGTGATTAAGCCCCTCGATGGCAACCACGGCCGCGGCATCAGCATCGATGTTAAAAATCAACAGGAAGCAGAGGAAGCCTATGATCTAGCCAGTGCCGCCTCGAAAACCCGCAGCGTGATCGTAGAAAGGTACTATAAAGGCAGTGATCACCGAATTTTAGTCATAAATGGCAAAGTTGCCGCCGTGGCCGAACGGATTCCCGCTCACGTCGTCGGTGATGGGCGCTCAACTATAGAAGAATTAATCGAAATTACTAATCGGGATCCCAACCGGGGTGACGGTCACGCCAACGTTTTAACTAAAATAACCATTGACAAAACCGCCCTTAATGTGCTAGGAAAACAGGGCTATGAATTAACCAGCATTTTACCCCAAGGAGCGATCGCCTATCTGCGGGCCACCGCTAATTTAAGCACCGGCGGCATCGCCGTGGATCGTACCGACGAAATTCACCCCGAAAACGTCTGGATCGCCCAAAGAGTGGCAAAATTAATCGGTTTGGACATTGCCGGTATCGATGTGGTGACAGATGATATCCGCAAACCCCTGAAAGAAGTGGACGGGGTAATCGTAGAAGTCAACGCTGCCCCCGGTTTTCGGATGCACGTCGCCCCTAGTCGCGGTTTACCCCGCAATATCGCCGCCCCAGTTATCGATATGTTATTCCCCCCCGGGACTCCCAGTCGCGTGCCAATTCTGGCGATTACGGGAACTAACGGCAAAACCACCACTAGCCGCTTAATTTCTCATATTTGCCGACAAACGGGGAAAGTAGTCGGATTTACCACGACGGACGGGGTATATATCGATGATTATCTGGTAGAAAAGGGCGATAACACCGGTCCCTACAGCGCCGGTATGATTTTGAAGGAGCCCACAGTCGAGATTGCCGTGTTAGAAACGGCCCGGGGTGGTATCCTGCGATCGGGTTTAGCCTTTAATCAGTGCGATGTGGGAGTGGTGTTAAATGTGGCCGCCGACCATTTGGGTATCGGGGATATCGACACCATCGAACAGATGGCGAAGGTAAAAAGCGTTGTGGCCGAGGTGGTTAGCGCCGAGGGTTACGCGGTCTTAAATGCCGATGACCCTTTGACCGTTAGTATGGCCGAAAAAGTAAAGGGAAGAGTCGCTTATTTTTCCATGAGTCCCGATAACCCGATTATTCACGACCATATCCGTCGCGGTGGCATGGCCGCCATCTATGAGAATGGCTATCTGTCGATTCTAGAGGGAGAATGGACGCTGAGAATCGAGGAAGCAGTCAATATTCCCGTGACTATGCAGGGAATGGCTCCTTTTATGATTGCTAACGCCTTGGCCGCCTGTTTAGCGACTTTTGTGCAGGGTATCGATATCGAGTTAATTCGCCAAGGGATCCGAACTTTTAAACCTTCCGTGGCCCAGACCCCCGGCAGGATGAACCTGTTTGACTTGGGACATCATCACGCTTTAATCGATTATGCCCATAATCCCGCCGGATACGAAGCCGTCGGCGGTTTTGTCGGCAATTGGTCCGGGGAAAAAGTCGGCGTGGTTGGGGGACCTGGCGATCGACGCGATGATGATTTAATTTTATTAGGGAAATTATCGGCCCAAATGTTCGATCGAATTATTGTCAAGGAAGATAACGATACTCGCGGTCGCCGACGGGGGGAAGTGGCCGATTTAATTCTCAGGGGAATTAGCCAAGAAAATGTCAGTATGCGTCCGGAAGTTATTCTCGATGAAACGGAGGCTTTAGAGAAGGCTTTAAGCACGGTTTCTGAGGGGGGTTTAGTGGTAATTTTCCCGGAAAGTGTCACCCAGGCGATCGATTTGATCGAGAAACATCAACCCCCTACTTATGATCGGGGTTAGCAGTTAGGAAAAATAGCTAGAAAATAAAGTAGTGCCAATTGTTACTGAGTACGATGGTTTAATCAAAATCAGCCGAAATCCCTATTATGAGACTCGGCTTGGTTCCGCTTATTTGGGTAATAGCCTGACACTGATGGGGGAGTTGCCGGATGAGAGTGTCGATTTGATTTGTACTTCCCCACCTTTTGCCTTAGTAAGAAAAAAAGAGTATGGCAATGTGGACGCTGATGATTATGTTGAATGGTTTAAAATATTTGCTGGTGAATTTTATCGTATTCTCAAGCCCAAAGGCTCCCTAGTTATAGATATTGGTGGTAGTTGGCTTAAAGGTTTTCCCGTCCGTTCTCTGTATCATTTCGAGTTAGTTATAGAACTTTGTAAACCGAGATTAGAAGGTGGACTAGGTTTTTTTCTCGCCCAAGAACTTTTTTGGTATAATCCAGCCAAACTTCCTACCCCCGCAGAATGGGTGACAGTTAGGAGGGAACGAGTCAAGGATGCTGTCAATACGGTTTGGTGGTTATCGAAGGAGCCGCACCCGAAAGCAAACAACAAGAGAGTTTTACGGCCTTATAGCGAGGCAATGAAAAACCTGATTAAAAATGGTTATGAGGCCAAACTGCGCCCGTCAGGACATGATATTTCCACTAAATTTCAGAATGACCGAGGAGGAGCTATTCCCCCAAATATTATTACTGATTCTATTCGGGAAAGAGGCGAGTCTATAGGTAGTCCAGTGCTAGGAGAGTTCAACTGGATTTTAGAGCATGATTTAGGGCAGCCAGTAAATGTTATATCTGCTTCTAACACGGCATCTAATGATTACTATCAAAGAAGATGTAAGGAAGAAGGGGTGAAACCCCATCCTGCTAGATTTCCGCAAGCTTTACCCGAATTTGTTATTAGTCTCTGTACTGAGCCTGGGGATTTAGTTCTCGATCCTTTTGCTGGTTCAAACATGACAGGACGAGTAGCTGAAACCCTTGAGCGTCGTTGGTTAGCGTTTGAATTAAATGAAGATTATATGATAGCGTCGCAGTTTCGATTTGAACAAGATGCTCCTTTAGTCGTAGCGCCTATAAAGGATAGAAAAACTCTTAAAGCACGAGCCTTAGAACTGGCTAATGATTATCCTGACAAAAGCTTAACAATGGATAATCAAAAACCTTTTGTTCAGTTGGATTTGTTTCCTGCAAGCGATGATAGTATGACAGACAAAAAAATCATCAGATTTACCTACGGCGACCAGTTTTCTCCTAAGCAATTTCAAGTATCTGAATTAGTACAACTTTGTTCTGATTGTCTTCCCGATCGTCGAGTGCTTCAGGATGAGATTGCTAAACGTTATTATGCTGGTCATTCCAGCCAAAACGATCTACAGAAAGGAGAGAATCGTGGCAAACTTGCCATGAATACATTTCTTTCCCTTCGTGCTTATAAGTTGGTTGAATCAATTGATGGTGATGATTGGCAGTATCGACTCACGGATATCGCTAATGAAATATTAGACAATCAACAAGATAGTGAGACAGTTTTCACAATTTTTGCTCGCCATATTCTTGTTAACCTAACTGGAATGTCCCTAATAAAAGCCATAGAAGCGATTAATAGCAGGGGAGATAAACCCCAGCTAGAAATCATCGCTTACGAACTTCAAGAAATGGGGTATTCACTCTCGACCAATTGTACTTATGTTAGTACCATGAGACAATGGTTACAAGAAGCCAAAGTCCTAGAGAAAAGTTACGAGATTAACTGGGATCGAGTCTATGATCTATTAGAACTCGATCGAGACTATATTGACGAGCTTTATACTCTTAGTTCAGAACAAAAATATTTTTTACTGGCTATGCTTCAGATGGCGATTACTGAGCTAACCGAGTGGAATAAAATTACCAGATACGCCACCAGTGTTTATAAAATCCGATTCCCCTCGAAATCTTTTGTTCAGGATATTATTCAACCTTTAGTAAAAGTCGGCTTAATTGCAACTGAGAAAACAACCGGTGGACGAGGAGCGAAACCTAATCTTGTCAAGCTTACTGAGAAATCACAGCTAGAACTGTTATCTAGATTATTACAATCTATATCCGATATTACAGAAATCTCCCAAACGGAGCTAAATCGAAGTTTTGAAGATGTTGTTAATGACCTAGATAATCCCGATAAACATATTAAAGGTAAAGCTCTTGAACTGCTGGCGATTTGGATGATTCGTCTCACCAGTCTTAGATTCACAAAATGGCGGAAAAGAGACTATGAAACTGGACAGGGTGAAGTAGATGTTCTGGCAGCATCAGACCGCTTTGTTTATCATCGTTGGCAAATTCAGTGTAAAAATACAAAGCGAGTAGATGTAGAAGTATTAGCCAAAGAAGTTGGTATGACCTTCGTAACGGGGTCTGACGTAGTTATGATTGTGACTACTGGTGAATTTACTAGAGACGCTTTTCAGTATGCTTATCGAATGATGGAAGTATCGAGATACTATATGGTGTTGATACAAAAAGAAGACATTGATGCAATTAAACAAGATAGAACCAATATTATTAAAATTCTTGATCGTCGTGCAAGGCGCGTGTTCGCCAAGAAAGAGTTGGGCTTAACTGATGATACAATTGACGAGATAGAAATTGAAGATAATTCACTGGCAGAGTTATTGGAAGTCTCTGGAGAGGAATAAAATTCCAGAAAATATTCAGCTTGGCATCAGTCAACGATTTTGAAAAGCTTCGATCGCCAGCAAAGTATCCCTAGGGCTTGCTGAATAAATCTAAAAACTTTGTTGGATAAGGCTTTTAGACTTTTTTTCCCTCAAAAAGTGCCTACCCTTGGAGTGATCGGGGGTAAAATTCCGGGACTTTTTCCCTGAAAATTAGGTAACTGACTACCTCAAAATCGGTAAAACCCTACACCCTACACCCCACACCCCACACCCTGCCCCCACGAAAAACTTTTTCAGCAGACCCTAGCTATCTCGCCATTGAGATAACTGCTGTCGAACGCTAATTGCCTACTCTCATCTGAACCAAATTCTTAAATCTTACTGAAATCGTCTAAAACTGACTGAAAGTGTCGGCTAATTTATCAGCAATTCCCTCGATCCAAATTTCATCTTGTTTAGTATAACTGCGCGGCGCATTGGCCGCCAAAATTAACACCCCTTCCTTACCGATGGGTTGACAGATTAAGCCTTGGGTGTTTTCTGGCAAATAGTCAAACTCGATTTTAGCGGGATATAAATTTAAATTAACTAAATAAACGGCTTTACCGGTTTCTAAAACTCTTTTGATAATATTACTAACTTTAACTTCAGAATTCTCCCTTAGGATACCGCGACGTAATAAAACTTCTCCCCGATAATAAACGATCAGAGATTTTGTCACGGTGTTAGTTAAAAGTAAATGGGAAGCCCAAGCAAGCTCAATTTTAACCGGTTCTGGCAAATCTGGGGCAAATTCCAGGCCTTCGCGCCCGATTAATTCCACAGCATCCGGTAAGCGGGGTTGAACTCTTTGCCAGATTAAACCCACCAAAATTAAAACCCCACTCAAAATCACTCCCATCACATCGGAACGCGCTTGCGATGGGGTTAAATCGGCAGTGGCAAAACGATTAAACATTAATACCGTACCCCCGACGATGCCGGCGAACAGGGGTAACAGTCTTAAAATACGATCGGGATCAGCTTGTGCCATAGCTGAGAACTATTCCTCGTCTAGTTCTAGAATACGTTGAAAAAGATAGCCTGTACCTCTAGCGGTGAGAATTAACTCAGGATTGCTGGGATCATCCTCTAATTTGGCTCGTAAACGGGAAATATGCACATCTACCACCCGCGTATCCACATGACGTTCGGGGGTATAACCCCAAACTTCCTGAAGGATTTCCGAGCGCGAAAAAGCTTCTCCCGATCGACTGACCAATAATTCTAGTAAACTAAATTCCATACCGGTCAGACGGATGCGTTCATCCCCCTTATAAACTTGGCGTTTATTGGTATCGATTTTAATTGAACCGATATGAATCACACCAGAACTGGGAATCCCCGGGGCGCCATTTTTCTCTACCCGACGCAACACCGAACGAATCCGCGCTTCGAGTTCTTTGGGAGAAAAAGGTTTAACTACATAGTCATCCGCGCCCAATTCTAGCCCGGTAATTCGATCGGCCACATCCCCCAAAGCCGTTAACATAATGATAGGAATATCCGATTCTTTGCGGAGTTCCTGACAGACACCGTAACCGTCTAATTTCGGCATCATCACATCCAAAACCACTAAATCGGGTTCAGCGGTTCGGAAGGTTTCTAAAGCTTCCTCTCCGTCGGCGGCGGTGACGACTTCATAACCAATCATCGACAAACGAGTCTCTAAGATACGACGGATGCTGGCTTCATCATCAACAACGAGAATTTTTTCCTTCTGGTTCTCCAACTGACTTAACACTCCTTAGTTAAATAGTGTGATGAATTTTAAAGTTAAATAACGAGCGTTCCTGTTTATAGAATATCCTTTTGCCGTTATCATTAAGCCTAAATTTCCTATTTTATTTCTTTTATGGCAATTATCAATAACTTTAGGGTCTTGCTTCCCCTATATCATACTTAATTAAATTTGACAAGAGAATTGATCCCCAAACCGCTTTTCTGCAACTTTTCTTAAAAAACATGGCGAAATCGCGAACAATATATATCTGTAGCGCTTGTGGGGCGGAATCTCCCCAATGGTTGGGAAAATGCCCCAGTTGTGACACCTACGGGACTTTAGAAGAACAAGTGGTGGCTGGTGGCAATAATCCGGCGGTAAATCGCCCAGGATGGCAAAATAGTCGCCCAAATAACGGCAAAGGGCAACGCAACCCCCAACCGCGCATCTCGGTTCGCTTCTCGGAAATTACCCAGTATGAACAGGAACGTTTTCCCTCCGGTTACGGGGAATTTGATCGCGTCCTCGGTGGTGGCATCGTCCCCGGTTCTCTTGTACTAATCGGCGGCGATCCGGGCATCGGCAAATCGACGCTTTTACTGCAAGTTACCAACCAACTCGCCCAAAGATTACCGCGCATCCTCTACGTTTCCGCCGAAGAATCGGGACAACAGATTAAACTGCGGGCTGCCCGTTTGGGGGTGGGAGTGGTTGCCGTGGAGTCGGAAAATAATGGCAATGGCAAGGAGAAAAAAGCCTCTGAATCAACCTCAGAACTCGATAATCATCTCTATGTTCTGCCAGAAACCGATTTAGAGGAAATTTTGCGAGAATTAGAATCTCTCCGCCCACAGGTGGCGGTAATTGACAGTATTCAAACTCTTTATTTTGGGGCGTTAACTTCCGCACCGGGATCTGTCGCCCAAGTTCGCGAATGTACCTCCGCCTTGATGCAGGTGGCAAAACGGGAGAATATTACTTTATTAATTGTCGGTCATGTGACTAAAGAAGGGGCGATCGCCGGTCCGCGAGTTTTGGAACATTTGGTCGATACGGTGTTATATTTTGAAGGCGATCGCTATGCCTCCCATCGTCTCTTAAGATCCGTGAAAAACCGTTTTGGGGCAACCCATGAGATCGGTATTTTCGAGATGGTGGATCACGGTTTGGTGGAAGTGGAAAACCCCTCGGAATTGTTTTTAGGCAATCGCGACGAATTTTCCCCCGGTACGGCGACGGTGGTAGCCTGTGAAGGTACACGCCCGATTGTGGTGGAGTTACAGGCATTAGTTAGCCCCACCAGCTACGCTTCCCCCCGAAGATCGACCACGGGCATAGAATACAACCGATTACAGCAAATTCTCGCCGTTTTAGAAAAGCGCGTCGGTATTCCTTTATCGAAATTAGATGCCTATGTTGCCTCCGCAGGAGGGTTGGGAGTGGAAGAACCGGCGGCGGATCTGGGAGTTGCGATCGCTGTTGTCGCCAGTTTTCGCGATCGAGTTGTGGATCCGCGCACAGTCTTAATCGGGGAAGTGGGATTAGGCGGACAAGTGCGCCTAGTGTCGCAAATGGAACTAAGATTAAAAGAAGCGGCGAAATTGGGCTTTAAACGGGCGATTGTCCCCAGAGGTCAAGTTTATCCCGAAGATGTGGGCTTAGAAATTGTTCCAGTCGGCAAGGTAATCGAGGCAATTGTCGCCGCAATCCCCCCCCAACAGCGCTTTGGGGAAGATATAGAAGACGAGGAAGGGGAAGGGCAAGAATAACGGTACAATGCTAAAAAAGATTAAATTACTTGGGAGATTTTCACCATGTCTGTGTTAGCTGTTGCTGCTTTGGCGGGTTATCTGATCGTTTTTACCGGAATTGCCCTCGGTCTCTTTTTCGGTCTGCGCTCCGCTAAAATTATCTAGTATCTAAACAGTAAAAAAGCTGTAGTGATCGGTTTAACTGGTCACTATTGCCAATTCTAGGGGAAATAAAAAATGACTGTTATTCCCGACTTAAAAACTCTCTACGAAATTGATGATTCTCTCTGGTTAGAAGAAACTATAGAACTGCTCAAGGCTAAAAATTTTGAAGCGTTAGATTTAGACAATTTAATCGAGGAGTTAGAAGATTTGGGAAACGAGAAGAAGTTTCGTGTGGCTAGTTTTTTACAGCAAATTATTCGTCATGCTTTGTTACTGCAATTTTGGATAAGCGAAAGAGAATATAATCAGGCTCATTGGCAAGCAGAGATAATAAGTTTTCAATATCAGTTAAAGCGCTATTTAACTACAAATCTTCGTCAATATCTAGAACAGGAATTTGAGCAAATTTACTTTGAGTCCCTGCGATACGTTCGTCAAAAAAACGATAATAAAGTTAACTTTCCTGATACCTGTCCCTACAGTTTAGAAGAACTTCTCGATCCTAATTGGCTACCACGTTACGAATAAAGGAGATAAAAAATGACTGTTATTACCGACTTAAAAATTCTCTACGAAATTGATGATTCCCTCTGGTTAGAAGAAACCATAGAACTGCTCAAGGCTAAAAGATTTGACGCTTTAGATTTAGACAATTTAATCGAGGAGTTAGAAGATTTGGGAAACGAAAAAAAGTTTCGTGTTGCCAGTTTATTAGAGCAAATTATTAGACATTTTTTACTCCTACAGTTTTGGACAAATGAAAGAGAATATAATCAGGATCACTGGGAGTTAGAAATAGTCAACTTTCAAATTCAGCTAAAAAGAGGCTTAACCACCAATCTCCGTAATTATTTACAAAATGAATTAACTAATATTTATGAAGATGCAGGTTTCTTTGTGCGGAAAAAGACAAAGAATAAAGTTACTTTCCCTGATACTTGTCCCTACAGTTTAGAAGAACTTCTCGATCCTAATTGGCTACCACCTTACGAATAAAGGAGATAAAAAATGACTGTTATTCCCGACTTAAAAACTCTCTACGAAATTGATGATTCCCTCTGGTTAGAAGAAACTATAGAACTCTTGAAAGCGAGAAGATTTGACACTTTAGATTTAGAGAATTTAATCGAGGAGTTAGAAGACTTGGGCAGCGAAAAAAAGTTTCGTGTTGCTAGTTTTTTACAGCAAATTATTCGTCATGCTTTGTTACTGCAATTTTGGACAAAGGAAAGAGAATATAATCAAAGTCATTGGGAGTCAGAACTGGTAAATTTTCAAGATCAATTAAATACCTACCTAACGGCAAGTTTACGGAAATATTTAGAACAGGAATTTGATAATATTTATCAGAAGGCAATCCGTTATGTGAGAAAAAAGACCAACAATCAAGTCAACTTTCCCAATACTTGTCCCTACAGTTTAGAAGAACTTCTCGATCCTAATTGGCTACCATCTTACGAATAAAGGAGATAAAAAATGACTGTTATTACCGACTTAAAAACTCTCTACGAAATTGATGATTCTCTCTGGTTGGAAGAAACTATAGAACTCTTAAAAGCGAAGAGATTTGACGCTTTAGACTTAGAAAACTTAATCGAGGAATTAGAAGACTTGGGAAACGAAAAAAAGTTTCGTGTTGCTAGTTTATTAGAGCAAATTATTAGAGATTGTTTATTATTACAATTTTGGCAAGATGAAAGAACATATAATCGTAGTCATTGGCGTTCAGAAATCGTCAATTTCAAAAACCAGATCGACACTTATTTAACTACTAATCTCCGCAATTATTTCACTAAAGAATTACCTCGTATTTACCAGAAAGCTTTAAATTATGTTAGAGAAAAAACCGATAATCAAGTTAGTTTTCCTGGGGAATGTCCCTACAGTTTAGAAAATCTGCTCGATCTCAATTGGTTTCCTCCAGAAAATGAATAAAGGAAAAAACGAAATGCTGAAAAAGTTTCTACGTTGGCTGATTATTGGTGGAACCTTATTTTTTGTTCTCAGTAACCTTAAAAATAACTGGGATAACGTCACCTCAGTTAGAATTGAAAATCACGGCTGGTTATTTCTTTTCTTGGCACTTGTCACCACCATTATCGCTCAAATTTGGGCAGGATGGGTGTGGACATGGATACTCAAAAGCTATCAACAACCGATTAAACCCTCCACAGGAATTGGCATCTATATGATTACCAATTTAGGAAAATATCTACCCGGTAATATCGGCCACTTTTATGCTCGCATTGTGGCAATTAATAAAGCAGGAAGTGATTGGGGAACCGCTAGTTTAAGCGTTGTATTAGAACTTTTATTGCTGGTGTGTGCAGCCTTAGCCATAGCAGTTATTGGTAGTGGTTTAGGTTGGATGAAATCTAGCTCAAGTCTAGGGATACAGATATTAGTTTTAGGATTAATTTTAATCGGCATTCATCCCAAATTTTTAAATTATCCTCTGAAAATCCTTAGCCAAAAGAAAAAGATTGCTCAAGAACCTGTTTATCTAACTAAATATCCTCTTGTACCTCTCCTGGGTGAAACTGGATTTTTATTGTGGCGCGGTGCGGGGTTTATTTTAGCTTGGATGGTATTAAAAATGATTACCCCCGCTCAGATTTTACCCCTCTTAGGAACCTTTAGTTTTGCTTGGTTATTGGGTTTAGTTGTCCCCGGTGCGCCGGGAGGATTAGGAGTTTTTGAAGCCACAGTAATCGCACTTTTAGACGCAGAAAAATTTCCCGCCGCCAACGTACTTATCACCGTTGCTATCTATCGTTTAATTAGCATTCTCTCTGAAGTCATTGCCGCCGGAATCGGGACAAAATTAGTTAAAGATAAAGCCAAGTTTTTTGGTTAGCTTAAGGATATTATACTAAATCTGGTTATTAAAAACTGATTATCTATTGCTCCTTTTTAGTATTAGTCGGTTGTGTTAGCCCAATGTAACGCACCCAGAAGAAAAGTTTTGATCATTGTTAACCGAAGATAATTTTCTCAACTCCTAACATCTATCTCCTGACTCCCAAATTCTGATGTAACATAGGATCAATAATCAGCAAAAACATGGATACTCCCACCTAGAGAGGCCGAAAAAATGACGATTGCCAAAAGCGACGAAACTGCCACCTCTCCGGCACTGATAGAAGAAGATTTCGAGGACTTCTGGGAACCCACC
>NZ_SFBY01000072.1:0-9602 GCF_007095505.1 Microcystis sp. M_QC_C_20170808_M3Col | reverse complement strand
CCCCACCCCCCAACCCCCAACCCCCAACCCCCAACCCCCAACCCCCAACCCCCACCGAAAAACTTTTTCAGCAGACCCTACTTAAGGCGTTTCTCATAAAGATGAAGTATAACTGGAGAGGGCATCCTCTGCTGTCTCCCGTCTCGACTAGGAAATTAATTTTGTCCGACTACTTATAGCAGTTATCAGTTTTTTAGTCGTCAGTCGTCGGCTTTTTTTGATCACTTGCCAAAAACCCAACCTTCTGCTGCAAACTAACGTCGTCTCAACAAATTTTTCATCTCTCCCCAGATAGAAAGTTGACCACCTAGACTAGAGGGATGAGTGAAAATTCCCTGACGGGGACTGAATAAAAAGGCCAACATAAATAGGGTAAAAGCGACAAGCACGATCGCCGGTCCAGAGGGTAAATTCCAGTAATAACTTAAATACATCCCACTGATACTAGAAATAATCCCCACACCCACACCTAAACCCATGACTTGATGGAGACGGGTAACTAAAAGATAAGCAGTGGCTGCGGGGGTAATCAAAAGGGACAAAACGAGGATTACTCCCACTGCTTGGAGACTAGCAACGATTGTCAGACCAATCAGGAGCATTAAGCCTAAATCTAATAAATTTACTGGTAAACCCGCCGCTTGCGCCCCGATTTTGTCGAAAGTGTAGAATAATAGTTCTTTATACAGGAGCAAAACGGTTAACAAAACGATAACGGCAAGAATTAGGGTATCGCGGATGTCGGCAGCAGTAACACCCAGAATATTGCCGAAGAGAAAGTGATTAAGGTCAATTTTGTTGTTTTTTTGGATGAGAGTGATCAGGGTGATGCCAAGGGCAAAAAAAGCCGAGAAAACGATACCCATGGCCGCATCTTCTTTGATTGGGGAACGATTACGGATCAAGTTAATCAGTAGGGTACTGACCATTGAGGCTAGTAAAGCACCCAGTAGCAGATTAAAATTACCAATAAAAGCGATCGCTAATCCGGGTAAGACCGAGTGACTGATGGCATCGCCCAAGAGGGCCAAACGTTGTACCATCAGGTAGGTTCCCACCACCGCACAAATGATCCCGACGATGATAGCTTCAATTAGGGATCTCTGCATGAAACTATACTGTAAGGGTTCGATTAATCCTGTTAATAGATTGTTGCCCATGAATCTGCCTTGGGGTGAAATTTTTCTGATTCTCGATCGAGGTTTTTCTCCTAGGGTCTATCTTCTGATCGGGGGAGAAGATAGGTTAGGATAATTAGGATTAATTGTAAGTTTTTTCGCTCCTAACCGCCGCCATGGATACCCCCGTTCTTTCCTCAACTTTTTTTCTGACTCTCCTGCTCATGGTGGGATTATTCTTTTTTATTCGCGGTTCCGTCAAAGAGCGTATCGAACAGCGTGTCTATCTTACCAGTACCAGTGACGACCAACTATTAGAACAACTGCGAGATTATTTTGACCGACGTTCCTATCAAGTCAAGGCGATCGAACCCGAACAGAATATTGTCAGATTACAGGGTTTTGTGCCGCCTAGCCCCTTTCTAGCGATATTTTTGACAATTTTGGCGGCCTTGGGTTTATTTTGCTTATCGCTGGTGTTATCGCTGTTATTTCCCGATACTAATCCCTATATTTTTGCTCTTGTGGGTTTATCTCCCCTCGCGGGGGTTTTCTATTGGCAAAAAGTCGGCCGTTTAGAAGAAGTGGCTTTTAAAGTAGAAAGCAAATCTCAGCAAACGGAATTAACTGTAAAAGCCCATCGGGACGAGTTAAGACAACTACAAGATAGTTTAACCTTTCTGGAAAGACAATAAGCTTTTTATGTCCTACGAGCGCCTAATTTATCTGGCCGATACCGATGCGGCCGGTGTGGTTTACTTTGCCCATCTTCTCTCGATCTGTCATCAAGCCTACGAGTTTTCTTTAGCACAATTTGGCATCAATATCAAGGATTTTTTGAAAGATTCTCCGGTTGCCCTACCGATTACTCAAGCGGAAATACAGTTTTTTCGGCCCCTTTTTTGTGGCGATCGCATACAGATTGATTTCACTGCCCGATCCCTAAGCGAAAACGAGTTTGAATTGCAGTATAAAATTTATTTGGCTGAAATCATGGTCGCAAAAGCGAAAACTCGCCATGTCTGCATCGCTCCCACCGCTAGACAAAGAATCCCTTTCCCGGAATCTTTAAAAAATTGGTTAAGATATTTATCAACCCTAGAGGAGACTGGTATTTAAGGGATGATTTGGGCAGATTTAACGATAATTTTAACTAGGGATTGGTGGCACAATGCTTGGCAATTATTTAACCTTAGCACCGGGAGGATTATCTGGAATTCTTTTCTGGCTTTTATACCCTTTATCCTTAGCTTTTGGCTATTTCGGATCGCCCTCGATCGTTCCCGACTCTGGTGGTTAATTCTCTTAGTTTTCCTGCTTTTTTTACCCAATGCTCCCTATATTCTCACCGACAGCATTCATTTAATCGCCTATCTTCAGCAGGATTACGCCAAAAGTTTAATTTTTTTAGTTTTAATCCCCCAGTATAGCTTCTTTATTTTTATTGGCTTTCAGCTATACGTTCTCTCCTTACTTAATTTAAAAAGTTATTGTCAGCAAAGTCAGCTAAATTCAGCAGTTTTACCCCTAGAAATAATTCTCCATTTTTTAAGTGCGATCGGTATCTATTTAGGACGGTTTCTCCGACTGAATAGTTGGTATCTAGTCACTCAACCGCAGCAAATATTCTGGAGTTTGCAGAATTTACTGACTCAAAAACCTTTGATATTCATCTCTGTCTGTTTTTTAATTATTTGGCTACTATACGAAATCAATAAAAGGCTTTACAATCGATTTTTTGGCTACAATTAACGCCTATCGGGGATTTCCACCCTCTCCTAGTCTCTTTCCGATTAATCAAAAGATAGTAGGAAGACAGAGATCAATTGGCCACACCGATATATGATGATGATCAATATTTTTTCTCTCTCATCGCCATGACGAGCGCTGATCAATCTCAACCCCTGCCTAGGGATGACTGTTTTCACTACCAAAATTGTTGGTATCCTGTGTTATTCGTGCAGGATTGGCAAAAAAATCCCTACTCTTTCTCTCTTTATGGGCAACCATTGCTAATATTTCGCGATCAGCAGGGAAAATGGGGCTGTTTGCTTGATCGCTGTCCCCATCGCTTGGCTAAACTCTCCACAGGACAGATGATCGCTGGGCGTTTAGAATGTTTGTACCATGGTTGGCAGTTCGAGACGGATGGAAAATGTTCCCATATTCCCCAACTGCCAGTCAATACCCCGATTCCTCGCAATGCCAAGGTTAAATCCTATGGGGTGGTGGAACGTCAGGGAGTCCTCTGGGTTTGGTTAGGAGAACAGGAAACAGCGAAAGAAAGCGATATTCCTATCATCAAAGACCTAGAAGACCCCAATTGTGTCCATACCGATTATGTCATCGATTTTCCCTACGAACAGGGCTATTTACTCGAAAATCTCCTCGATCCCGCCCATGTTAATATTAGCCATGATCGCAGCGAATTCGGGGCAAAACGGGAAAATGCTCAACCTTTAGCCTTCCAAATCCTCGAAATCTCGGCGCGGGGAATTCGCAGTCAGTGGCGCAATAGCCGCAATCCGCAGGAAAGCTGGAAATATCTGGATTTTCTGGCCCCTAATCTCGTTCATTATCGTTTTTCTCTGCCTAATCCCGATTGGTATGCTGGATTGGCTTTATACGGGATTTCTCTCGGTCAAGGTCGTTCTCGCTTACTGATGCGACGTTACCAAAATTTTGCCGTTAACTCCCGTCAATACCGTTGGCGCTGGTTGGAACATCTGCGTCAAAGTCGCATCCTCGAAGATGATCTACCTTTAATTCAAAGTCAGCAGCAAATGGTGGAAAAGTCAAGAGATAGTTTACAAAAATTATACTTACCCTTAAAAAGTTCCGATGCCTTGGTGATTGAGTTACGTCAATGGTTCGATCGCTATGGGAACTCTTTCCCCTACTATCAAGGCTACACCAGCCAGCGGACAACGGCGATCGATTTATCCGATCCTTTACCCCTCGATCGCTATTCTCGTCACACTGTCCACTGTCGCACCTGTAGCACTGCTCATGAAAAAATGGTAAAAACTAAACAAATCGCGATTTTAATGGGGATATTATTAGCTTTACTGGCAATTTTATCCCCAAATCAGTCTATCTATCAAATTACTGCTCTTATTTTCGCAATTTTGGCTTTAGCAATAGCGATCGCTGCCAATTACACCCGCACAAAATTTGAACGCACCTTTGAGAAAAAAGCGCATACCAAACTACACTAATAAGTAGGGTTTGCTGAATAAATCTAAAAACCTTGTTGGATAAGACTTTTAGACTTTTTTTCCCTCAAAAAGTGCCAGCCATTGGGGTGATCGGGGGGAAAATTCAGGTACTTTTTCCCTGAAAATTAGGTAGTTGACCACCTGAAAACGGGTAAAACCCTACACCCCACACCCCACACCCCACACCCTACCACCACCGAAAAACTTTTTCAGCATACCCTAACTAAGATTTCTACTACAAAAATCTGCCTAAATCGAATTCCGTTGTGGCAGTAATTTCTCGAAAACGTTCTTGACTGATAATTAACAATAATCTTTCAGTATAATCCACCGCACCGCGCAATTCTCGTTCTAATCTTGCTAAACCAGCGTTGGCATATTCCTCGAAAATTGTCACTCGCAAAGCTTCCGAATCTACCCGATGATGAGAAAGAATTTTCGTGTCTTGGAATTCATTGACTGCCAATAATTTGATTAGGGTATCGTAGCCACGAGAAATAAAAATTTCTAGGTTAATAGGTGAGGGTTCCTTCGCTACATTTTCTATCGCCACCCTCTCCTGATATTTTACCCCTAAAGCCGCCGCAAAAGCGATGACATCAGCATAGGTTTGAAAAGGTCCAATTCCCTGATTAAAATTAACTAAGGACTGGACAAATTCCCCTTTATCTCTAGCAATACGCACTCGATGAATGGACATATTTATCAAGTAAAAAGTAAAAAAGGTTACAAAATTCAGGAGATAGGAACCCGCTAATAAATGATAACTGCTTTAAGGATAAGTTTTAATTAGTCCTTTAGCTTGGTAAACATGAAATTGTTCGATGGCGACACCACCGCGCTTGATCGGAATGACAGCTACTTTAGTTATATCTTGGAAATAGGGACGGTAGCGATCGATTATTTCCGGTCTTTCTAGAGAACTATTCGTAGTAATTAATAAACCATTTTTACCGATCCATTCTTGAGGATTAAACCAAATTTGATAACCCCTTTGATCGTTGTTAAAACAGGTGACGGGAATAGAAACTAGGGGATAAAGGGCCATATCTAGCCATGCGGTCACATAAAAATTATTGGTAAAAACGAAGCTAGAATCTTTTAAGAGTGCTAATAATTCGGGAGAATTAGCAAAGCTTTGGCGCAGTTGATCGATATCAACAATTTCCCGAGAAGGGTCCTGTTCTGGGGCAATAATTCCCCCAAAAATTGCGTATTGACTAGGTTTTTGGAAAGTGCCAAAAGTAACGTGAAGCATTGCTATAGATAAAACAGTAACGATAAAAATTCCTGACCCCCATAACCATCTTTTTACCCAGATTCGAGAAGATTGCTGCCAAGTATTGGCCTTTTCTCCTAATAAAATTGTGCAGGACCAGAACCCGGGTAAAATCCAACTAGGGGCGAGATAATGGGAAGCACCCACATAAAGCATTCCCAGGATTAAAGGCAGAGAAACCGAGAGAATTAACCATTTTTTTAGTGATTCTTCTTCTCGATGAAAAAATCTTTTTTTCGAGATAAAGTTAGGAATTTGTTCGGCAAAGCTTTTAAATGTCACCCACCACATCGGCAGACCGAAAGGAGGAAACATCGTGGCGATACTAATGCCAACAACCGAGAGAATACCGAGAATATTAAAGGTTTTCGGTTCTCCAGAAAAACGGTCTTCTAAATGAAAGCGAAAGGAAATCCAATTATGGTTAATATTCCAGTAAATAATCGGCAATAAAGTTATCAAAAAGAGAATAAATCCTAATCCCAACCAGGGAGATCTAAATACAGGCCAATAGCGGGGAGTGGTCAGACAAAATAAAACTAAACCAAAGCCCAAAATAAAGCCGTGATATTTACTTAAAACCGCCAATCCTACGGCAAGTCCAATATAAGCGAGACGATAGCTAGGATGATAGTTTTTTTCCCGAATTGGCCAGAATTCTTGGGCAGCTAAATAGACTGTTAATGACCAAAAAAAGATTAAAGGACTATCTGGCTGCGAAAGAATCCCGAAGACGATCCCATAGATGGGGATAAGAGTGGCGATCGCTAAAGTCATTCTGGCGACCGGCAGACTGAACAATTTTAAAGCGGTCAGATATAGCAAGCAGAGGCTGCCAGTATAGAGGAGGAGAGTACCGAAGCGAATCGTAAATTGATTGACTAATCCCGTGATCCAAGTCCCAAAACCCGTGGAAATCGCTACTATTGGCGGATGATCGAAATAACTCCAATCTAGATTATGGCTGTAAACATAATAATAGGCTTCATCGTACCCGGGATAAAGCCCCAAGGCGATGATTATTCTAAACAGGAGTCCACCGATGAGCAGATAAACGGCAATGCGATCGCTAAGTATTTTGGTCAAAATTCTTACCTCATTTCATCGCTAAAACTGATGTTAGAGACGGGATATTTTTGGGGTTGCCAGATTCGAGATTTGTGCATCTATGGCAAGGTTAGATTTAAGTGTGATCTTTATTTACTATATCACCAACTCTGTCATCTCTTAGCCCTTGGCTATCAGCAAACTCTCCCTAGTCGTTGCTGATTTGCGATCTGAAAGTAAGATTAAGGGAACAGGTAACGGTAAACTTAGATAACGAAGGCAGGAGGAGAGGGCAGGAGGCAGTTTTTGTAACGGGGATTTATGCCCCGCTCCCAAAACTTTTCGCCTTAAGGCGAAGTTTTCGACCCGATTTTTTCGATAAAAGTGATGTTAAGTAAGTGTTTGTAATTAAATATAACAATTTAGCCATTGACGAGAACCGGCTCGCTCCAGAGCTGCGAAAATTTATCCCTGAAATTCCGTCAAAACCCCATAGATGGCCCAGATAGCCATGGCGCGTAAATAATGACAGGCGCGGAAAGTTCCCACCGATGTAATCGCTTCTGGAGTGCGAAATTGTAAGCCATTTTCATAGACTTGTTTCACCACCGCTTCTGTAATTTGCCATCCTTGCTTTTCCATTCCCATTTGCATCAAAAAAGCCACCAACCCAAAATTAATTCCTACCCAAACTTCTAAGGGATGAGTTGCCTCGGGATTTTCGGGAGTACCATCGGGTTTTAACCCATTTGCCGCCCCAAATTTTCCCCCATGAAACTTGAGAAAACAAGCCTGATAAATCTTACTTAAAGCTGATTGCGTGTATTGATTTTCTACCACATCCGGTAAAGCCAATAAACGGGCATAAAATTGACCGCATAATTGGTCAGTCATCACCACATCAGAACCACTACCACTATCTAAATTATAATATTCTCCATTCCAGAGAGTCTGATGATAAATAGCGCGAGATTGTTGTAACCAACTGGCAAAAATTGCCGTATCTTCTCCAAGAATTGCACCAATTTTAATCGCCGCTTCTAGCGCCGCTATCCACAAACCACCGCAATAGGCACTAATTCCCTGTAAACGCCAATCATCAAAGGTTTGGTCTGGCGCGCCAGAATTTTCGGGGATGCCATCGTTATCAAGGTCAAAAGTTTTTAAATATTGCAAAGTTAGGACGATAGACGGCCAACATTCTCGCAGAAAATCCTCATCTTTTGAACCGGTTAATAAATAATCCCGATAGACTAATAAAACAAAATCACTGCCTAAATCTTTCCAGAGATTACAGTCTTGATAACTGGTGTAATTACTTTTTTGCCAAGGGTGTTCATTGGGCGCGCCTAAATCGTGGGGAGTGGCATTTTTGGCCTTACGAATGGCACTAGCTTGGTTATAACCGATAATCCGAGGAGTGTCGTCGTGGGTGGGAATTGCCCTGGCAAAAGCTTCCATCACAGCCTTTTCTAAGCGCGGCCATAACATCAATAACCCAAAGGAACCATAGAGACGCACATCGAGACTTTCATACCAACGATAATCAATACATTCTAACACTCCGAATTGACCGATCGCATCCTGTTCCGTGGCTGCCGTCCAGAGAGTGCCGCCGTCCGTTAACAGGTATAATTCATTAAATAAAGCCATTTTAAACCAATCGGCCAGATCGGTGCGTTCTAGGATCGGTTTTTGCCAGTTAATAATATTTTCTCGCCATGTATCGCCGTGTTTTAAAGCCGTGCGTACCATCGCCCAAGCATTTTGACCATTGCGACCGAAAAAGTCCGTATAACGACGATAATAGTTAATTCCTTGAGCAAATTCGGTTACTGGTAAATCCCAAGCTAAAATAAAAGGAATTTTGCGAGTTTTCCCCGGACGAATGGTAAAACGAATCGCCATGGCCGTGGCCGTTTCTTCCCCTTTTTGGGCGGGGGTTTCGTCCTCAATATCCGGTAAAGAGCCATTCATGGCGAAATAGTCCCAAACTTCGCCCCCATCGCCCGCAGGGTTCCATTTACCCAGATAAAATACCTCTAGACTCGGATTAGTAATACTAGCAATCGCCATCTGTCCATCCCCTTCCCCGGGGTTTTCGTAATCCCGACGCATTAGACAGCCAACGCGGAAATTATCGACAATCCATTGATTATAATTACCCTCACTTTCCCCCCATTTTGATTGATATTCATAGACGGGACTACCATCATCTCTCACCTTAACCACTGGGGATTTAATCGCGTTAGTAAACCAACCGATTGTATTTTGCCAAGTCAGCATAATACTAATAGTAATCGGTTTATCGGTGGGATTATGAGCCGTCCATTCAAATAGGGCAATAGGATAACTACTTTCTTGATAATTATGCGCCCAAACCGGTGAGAATTGTTCGCAAATTAATTGAGTCTGAAAAACATCTTTGTACTCGTACCAACTGCGGGGATAAAGGGCCCCATAGGTTCCCTTTTCGGCTGGATACCACGACCAGCGCGATAATGTTCCATCCGTCGGGCTTTCCGTCGCCATAGCGTAGGCTTGGGCGCTTCCGTCTTCTGTTTGTTCAAAAATGCTAAATTGACAGGCTGCAAGGCTATTAAAACTGTGTTCACCGCCGTCCAGATGCCAGAGGTTAAAGTCACCTTTGGGGGAACGTCCGATGCAACCGGCCCCAAATCCTCCCAGGGGCATCCCATGCCAAGGACCATCATCTAAATTGCTGGCATAGCGGACGCTGTAGGGTTTTTCCCAACCTTTGCCCAGAGGACGTTTCCAAGCAGCGGCGGGAATTTCTGGAAGGGAGATGAGATTAAGCATAGATGTTTTTAACTGGGGTGTGGGGTGTGGGGAAGTGGGGAAGTGGGGTGTGGGGAAGTGGGGAAGTGGGGAAGTGGGGAAGTGGGGAAGTGGGGAAGTGGGGAAGTGGGGAAGTGGGGA
>NZ_SFBY01000071.1:0-2549 GCF_007095505.1 Microcystis sp. M_QC_C_20170808_M3Col | reverse complement strand
AAATCGGGGCGATTTAGTCGGGGAAGTTGATAGGTTTTCCGATAAAGCTTGATTTTCGCCGTTTCTGCTGCCATCGCCTTGGTCGCTGAGGGTGAGTTTTTTCTATTTTATGCCATTTTTCTTTATTCGTGGCGAGCATCTTTCTCCGAGGGTAAGAGCATCTCAATTAGGCTTGACAAAAGGCTCTCAGCACAGCAATCATATAGTTATTATCCATGGTCGCTTGTTTACTTTTTTGTGACATACTACGTTGAGCCATGGGTCTTAAGAAGGCACAATGACGAAAGCTGTGGCCGGAGCGAATCCGACAGGGATATTTCAATTATCAAGGGCGAGCGCTTTTGGGTGTTGTGAAGTTTTTTTGATTGGCGATCATTTTTCGTGAGGCGATATAAACTTGATATTGTAAAGTTTCAATACGAATATTGTCAGATCTAGTCAAGCATAGTAATATGTGGTCATGAAACTATCAGACTATAATGAGCATTATCTCGTGAGCTTCTAAAAATTCTGATGACCAAAATCCTCACCGATTATCGAGGCTTTCCTGTGCGTCTTACAGAAGAAAGATTGCTCCATATTTTAGACCATCCCGAGATGGCTGTGTTGAAGGATAGAATAGAAGAAACGCTTCAGTATCCCGAACAAGTCAGAAAATCTAACACCGACAACCAAGTGATTTTAAATTACCGTTATTATCTTAATACATTAATGGGAGATAAATGGCTATGCGTTGTCACTAAATATCTTGATAAAGATGCCTTTTTATTGACAGCCTATTTAACGAATAGAATTAAACAAGGAGAATTGTTATGGCCACTAACTTAAAAATTTGGTTTGACAAAGAAGGTGATTTCCTAGAAGTTCTTTTTTCTGATCAACCAGGTTATATGCAAGAAACAGAAAATGATGCAATTATGACCAGAGTTGATCTTCAGGGAAACGTATTAGGTTTTTCCATTTTAGGCGTAAGTCAACTAAAAAAGGATCACCCTTTAGTCGCAGAACTTTCGGGTAATGTTACAGCTTAACTTATTGGGTCAATCCGTCGCCAACCTAACTAATTTTGGCTCTCCCGACATCATGGGGTAAAATAGAGTTCTTGCATAATTAATTTTTGAGAGTGCAAAAATGAAAAAAATGGGCATAAAATTGCATAAAAGCCATAAATGGAATCACCCGGAATCTCCGATCCTTAAATCGTATTAAGGAGGTGCGTCAGACAATCTCTTATTTTTGGCGAACATGAAGTTGATTAAAATCGAGTCAGGGACGGCTCCTTAGTCCATTCTAATTGGCTTTTTCCCTAAGTTATCAAATTCATCTAGTTTTCTAGAAATCTCGGCCAGAGGCGAAAAAATCAGCGACAATGATATAAATAGAGTTATCAACACAAGTAAAGCAATTATGACTGTAGCCACGACGAACGCCCGAGATATTTTCCGCTCCGCCTACGAAAACCGTTATACTTGGGATGAACAATTCCCCGGTTACACTGCTGATATTATCCTCACCCAAGGAGAGGAAGTCCATACGGGCAAAATTCAAGTTAATGCTGATTATACTGTGGAAGTAACGGGCATTGATGACGAGAAAGTGCAAGAAAGTATCTATAATCAAATGCGCGATATCGTTACTCACCGCAAAAGAGGCAATTTTGAGGGTTCCCACGGCAAAAACCAGTTTAATTTCGGGGAAGATGATCCCACCGGTGCGGTAGAAATTCTTGTCACCGGCGATGCTATGGGGTCTAATTATAAAGTCCGCGGCCAGGAAATCTGTCAAGTCAGTCGAGTCATGGGACCGATGGCTTTTACTATTAATACCGAGGAAAGTCTCGATACGGGAGAAGGTTATATTTCTATTCGCTATAATGCCATTTTCCGCAATGCCAAAACCGATGAATTAAAGGGAAAACGTGACTTTAAGGAAACCTACGAAAAAATCGGTAATTATTATTTACCCTCCTGTCAAGTGATTAACGCAATCGACGCCGGGGGCGAAAAATCCACCACAGAATTCACTTTTATCAATCTGCAGCTTTTACAATCTTAAGGGTTATTCCCGCCCAAAAAGCGTTAGGATCGAGGTAACTACACTGTAATAAATCTCTGACCAGAGGCTGATTATGTCTTTAACACTGACCCCCAATAACGTCGAACAAGTCTTAGATGAAATGCGCCCCTACCTGATGTCCGATGGTGGTAACGTGGAATTAGTCGAAATCGACGGGCCAGTCGTCAGACTGCGTCTTCAAGGAGCTTGCGGTTCCTGTCCCAGTTCCACCGTAACCCTGAAAATGGGCATCGAACGTCGTCTCCGGGAAATGATTCCCGAAATTGCCGAAGTTGAACAAGCTTTCTAAATCTTGGTTTAATTAATTCTCACCACTGCCCGATTGACTAAGTTAAATTAGCGATCGGGCATAATATTAATTAGGGCTTGCTGAATAATGGTAAAACCCTTTTAAAATAAAGCTTTTGACCTGTTAAAGTCCGATGTTAGTGCAAGAAAATAGGATTGGGACTTTCAAAAACCTTGCATTATCC
>NZ_SFBY01000070.1:0-9789 GCF_007095505.1 Microcystis sp. M_QC_C_20170808_M3Col | reverse complement strand
TAATCTGAGTAGAAATCTAGAAGCGTTATCGAAAAAAACACAGGAGGATAGGCAGTTTATTATGCGTTTAGCTCCACTTTACCAACAGGATAGAGAACAAGCGGTTCAAGAGGGACTTACAAGAGGACTACAGCAAGGGGTACAACAAGGTATTCAACAAGGAAGACAACAGGGAGAAGCGTATTTACTCATTCGCCTTCTTCAGCGACGTTTCGGGGAAATACCCCAGAATCTAGAAGAAATCATCCGCAGCCTTCCTGTGGAGCGATTAGAAGACTTAGGACTCGCTTTATTAGACTTTGACACCTTGACAGATTTAGATAACTGGTTGCATTCGTGAGCAATAGCGATCTCGCGTAGCGAGCGCGTTGCGAGCGCATCATCCATCCTTGATTATTCTATAGTTAAGGGGTCCACATCGATCGCCATACTTACCTTGGGTAAAACTAAGCTTTTCAGAGGACGAAAAAGACCACCGATATCAGCCTTGTCTCCCGATGATTTTAACAGAATTTGCCAGCGATAACGGTTAGCCACGCGCATAATTGTTGCGGGTGCAGGTCCCAAAATATCCCAATCGGAACCGAAATTATTAACACATTCCTCCGCTACATTTTCGGCACTTTTCTGCACCGCTTCCCCATCTAAACCGCTAAAACGAATTAATACCAAACTACCGTAGGGAGGATAATTTAAACTCTCTCTGTGCATTAATTCCGTCTCGACAAAACCCTCATAATCGTGGGTTTGCACTGCTCTAATCACGGGATGTTCGGGGGTATAGGTTTGGATAATGACCTTTCCTTCTCTTTCTCCCCTTCCTGCTCTCCCTGCTACTTGAGTGAGGGTTTGAAAAGCGCGTTCGGAGGCGCGATAATCGGAGTGATAAAGTAAGCCATCGGCTGCCATTACTCCCACTAGGGTAACTCGATCGATATCTAATCCTTTGGTGAGCATTTGGGTTCCCACTAGGACATCGAATTCCCCATCAGTAAATTGTTTTAATAGTTCCCGGGGAGCATTTTTATTGCGGGTGGTATCACTATCAAAACGCAAGCAACGCAAATCAGGAAATTCTTTGGTTAATTCTTGGGTGACTCGCTGAGTGCCAGTACCGAAAAATTTCAGATAGGGAGAACCACATTCGGGACATTGTTTCGGATGAATGCGACCATAGTTGCAGTAGTGACAGCGGAGTAATTCTTGCGCTCCCGGTTCGGTGTGGTGGTAGGAGAGGGAGACATCACAGTGGGGACACTCCAGCACATAACCGCAACTTCGGCAAGATACAAACGTACTATGTCCCCGACGACTGACGAATAAAATTCCCTGTTCTCCCTTGTCGCGCAGGGTTTCCAGAGATGAACGCAGGGATTGACTAAATAGGGAACGATTGCCTCGTTGCAATTCCCGTCGCATATCGACGATTTCCACCCGCGGTAAGGGGCGATTTTGGATGCGATCGGGCAAAGATAGGTAAAGACAGGGATTATCTTGAGATTCTAGCCATGTTTCTAAAGATGGCGTGGCCGAGCCTAAAATTACGGGACAATGGTTTAATTGAGCGCGCCATTTAGCCACGGTACGCGCGTGATAGGTGGGAAGTAATTGGGTTTGTTTAAAGCTGCTATCGTGTTCTTCATCGAGGATAATCATGCCTAGGTGGGGTAAAGGGGCAAAAATCGCCGATCTCGTCCCGATAATGACTTGCGGGGTTCCTGTTAACATCTGTCGCCATGTATCGTATCTTTCTCCTTCCGAGAGGGCGCTATGATAAACATAGACTCGATCGCCAAAACGGGCCACAAAGCGATCGGTTAGTTGCGGTGTTAATCCAATTTCGGGGACTAAAACCAAGGCAGATTTACCCGCTGCTAAGATAGGTGCGATCGCCTGTAGATAGACTTCTGTTTTACCCGATCCCGTCACTCCGTGTAAGAGGACGCTTTCACCACCTTTCAGGTTTTGAATGGTTTCTATTGCCTGTTTTTGGCTAGGAGTGAGGGTTTTTGGTTGATCCCTGCTCATAATCGCCGAGGATAAGCGCAGAAATTCCCGATCCTCAATCACCACATAACCCTTGTCAATGAGCGGTTTAAAATGTTTTGTCCCTGCAAGTTGTACCAATTCCGGCAGCCACATTTCTCCTCCCTGATGACGGAGAATTTCGACAATTTTGCGCTGATTTTCGGTTAAATCAGCAGGAAAGTCGGTTATTAGCAGGGTAATGGCTTTTTTTTGTTTAATATTGGTACTTTTGGGTGCTTCTAGATAACTTTCTACCCAACCGCGCTTAACTAAGTCTCGAATACCGTAATTAGCATTTTTTAGTTTTTCTTGCAGGTATTTCGCCGAATAATCGCCTTCTTTTTGATTTTTGAGCAGGGATAAAATCTGACGGGAGAGGGGAGTACAAAAAACTTCCGCACCGGGGGGAATCGCATCGGGTTTTAATCTGATGCGACGTTGGGAACTTCGCAGTAAACCCTTGGGTAAAGCGACGCGAACAACGGTGATTAAATCGGTAGCGTAGTATTGGGCGATTTTCGTCAATAACTGCCAATAATTATCAGGAAAAAAACCCTTAGTAATCACATCTTCCACGGGACGAATTTGATTTTCTTCTAGTCCTGGGGGCAAATTTTCGATAAATCTGAGGGCAATTCCCCCAATTACCTGAGAACCAAAGGGAACGCTTAAAATATCGCCGATTTCTACCGTTAAATACGGGGGGATACTATAGGTTAATATTTGCTCATCCTCTTGACTATCTCTAGGATAAGGACGATCGACCAAAACCTCTAACCACAGTTGCGGGGTGGTGGTTAATTGGTAGGGTGTGCGAGGTTCCGCTACAGTTAGGGTAGCATGGCGATCGAGCATGGTTATCAGTTATCAGTGGGAAGTGGGAAGTGGGGAGAATGGGGTATTTAAATTATAGTTTAAAGCTTGAGGGGAATAAAACTAGCTAATTTTCTCTAAAAACAGTTTAAATATTGCTTTTTTGCCCACAAATTTGCATTTTTAGCTCTTGCAGTCTCCCCAAATGATAATTATTGGCTATTAGCTATTTAATGAAAGCATAGTTAGGGAAAGTTGAGAATAGTTATCAATAGGAAAAGCGAAGAATAGTAATAAAAAGCTGACTGCTATCTTGATTGTTAAGAAGCGTGATCTTTACCTAGTCAAATACCGAAAACCTTAGTTAGAGTGTATGAGTAGAAACACAAAAAGTTCCTCCCATTCACCAGAAAATCTTATTGTCTGGTTCGGCGATTTGTAACCATCGACACAGAATCGCACAATTATATCCCAGAAATGGCCGCCATTAATTAAGAAAACGTTTAAAAAATCTGCTCCCCGAAAATTCAATGTAACAATCAGCCCATTGGGAGAAACCGAGTTTTTCCCCGCTATTATAACCCCACTCCATCCATACCCAGAATAACTGCTTATGAAAATCTCTAAACTGGCCTCTGATGATAATTTTAATCAAATCATTGCCCTGGAGACAAGTCCTTTAGAACTAGACAGCGTGGATTTTGCTGAAAGAACTGACGAAGATCTGACTGAACCTTTACCGGAAACCCTAAAAACCACTCGTGGGGGTAGTGGAACAGGATACGCTCAAGGTAACAATGAAGATACTGTTGGGGCATTTTTTAAAGAAATGGCCCGTTATCCCCTGCTTAATGCGGAAGAAGAAATTGAATTAGCCCACTCGGTTAAGTTTCTCATGGAAGCGGAAGAAGTGCGCCAAAAACTGCAAGAAAATTTACATCGTCCCCCGACGAAAACGGAATGGGCAAGTGCTTTACAATTAGATAATGAACGTCAACTGGAAAACCGTCTTTATCGGGGAAGAGCAGCTAAACGGAAAATGATTCGTTCTAATTTGCGCTTGGTGGTTTCTATCGCTAAACGGTATTTAAATCGCGGAGTTCCTTTCTTAGATTTAATTCAAGAAGGTGCGATCGGACTCAACCGTGCGGCCGAAAAATTCGATCCCAATAAAGGTTATAAATTCTCTACCTATGCTTATTGGTGGATTCGACAAGCAATCACCCGCACCATTGCTAACGATGCGCGCACGATTCGTTTACCGATTCACATTGTCGAAAAACTCAATAAACTCAAAAAAGCGCAGCGCATTCTCAAGCAAGATTTACAGCGCAATCCCAATGAACGGGAACTCGCAGAAGCGTTAGAAATGACTCCTGAACAATTGCGGCAATTATTACAATTGCGTCGTCAATCTCTCTCTTTAAATCATCGTGTAGGGAAAGGAGAAGATACGGAATTAGTGGATCTGTTGGAAGATGATGATCTACAACTTCCCGAAGATAAAATGAATGAGATGATGATGCGTCAGGAAATTTTCGCAGTTTTAAGTGATGTTCTCACGGAACGGGAAAAAGATGTTATCTCCCTCCGTTATGGTTTAGCTACCAGTCAACCCTATACCCTAGAGGAAGTGGGGGGAATGTTCAATTTATCTCGCGAACGAGTACGTCAAATTCAAAGTAAAGCGATGCGAAAATTACGTCGTCCTCAAGTTGCTCGTCGTCTGAAAGGATGGTTACATTAATAATTTTTTCTAACTCGTTCTCTCCTCTCTCCTCTTTCTGGGAGAGCTTTTTTTGTCGATACCCAGTAGATGGCCATAATACCTATGAACCTACATCTTACCCGACAACAAGAGCATCTAATCCAAGAGAAAGTGAAAACGGGAAAATATCAATCTCCCGAAGATGAATACGAACAAATAACTGATGCAGAATGGAGAGAAGATATTCGGCAAAAAATAGATGAAGCTATCTTTGCATCAGAAAATCATCCTCTCAGAGATGGAGAAACTTTTGTCACTGAAATTATTCATCGTTTTCAACCCATGGGTGGTTATGTCATAAATATACTAGCTAGTCAGAAGCTGAATATAATAGGCAATTTTTCAGCTATTTTTTCTAGTTTTGAATAATTTGAAATTAATTCAATATGTCTAAAAATTCTTGGTTAATTCCCGACAATATTTATTTTCTCAACCATGGTTCCTATGGTGCAACCCCTAGAATAGTCTTGGATTATCAGCAACAATTGCGGGAACGAATGGAAAGGCAACCTTTAGCATTTTTGGGGAGAGAATTAGAGGGTTTATTAGATATTGCCAGGCAAAAATTAGCGGATTTAGTCAGCGTAAATAGCGATGATTTAGTCTTTGTTCCCAATGCAACCACAGCAGTGAATGCGGTATTAAATTCCTTAACTTTTCAGGAAAATGAGGAAATTCTGATCACCGATCAGACCTATAATGCTTGTGCTAATGCAGTTAAACATATAGCTAAAAGATGGGGTTTAAAGGTAATTATCGCTAAAATTCCCTTTCCCGTGCAGTCTCCTTTAGAAATTAGTCAAGCAATTTTAGCATCAGTTTCTCCCCGGACAAAATTAGTAGTTTTAGATCATGTCACCAGTCCCACGGCCTTAATTTGGCCAATCGCAGAAATTGTGCAAGAATTAAATAATCGGGGTATTGATACTCTCATCGATGGCGCTCATGCTTTAGGTTTTTTACCCCTTAATATCGGGGCAATTAATCCCACCTATTATACTGCTAATTGTCATAAGTGGTTATGTAGTCCCAAGGGGGCTGCTTTTCTCTATGTGCGCGGGGATAAACAGGCAATAATTCGACCTTTAACTATTAGCCATGGAGCGAATTCTCCTCGACAAGATCGCTCCCGTTTTCAGTTAGAATTTGCTTGGATGGGAACCGATGATCCCAGTGCTTATTTATCAGTGCCAAAAGCGATCGAGTTTTTAAATTCTCTCTCTATTGATGGTTTACTGGGTCTGATGGCGAGGAATCGTAATTTGGTTTTAAAAGCCAGAAATTTGCTTTGTTGTGCCTTAGAGGTCAATTATCCCTGTCCAGAATCGATGATCGGATCGATGTCTTCAATTCTAATTCCTAGTTATGCTTGGGCAGCAGAAGATTTATCTAGACAACTGTGGGAAGAATATCAGATTGAAGTGCCGATAATTCCTTGGGGAGAAGCATCATTAATTGTTAGGATTTCTGCTCACTACTATAATTCGAGCGAGCAGTATGAATATTTAGCTGGGGTTTTAAATTCCTTGCTATTTGGGCAAAGATAAGTACCAGATCACTGGAGCGGGGAGAAACAATCCATAACCGAGTTTTTAAAGTTCGATTGGGAGTTAATGATGCTATTAAAAATGGATTTGGTATCAAATCCGATCCCTGATAGCTGTCTCGGAGTCTCGAAGTCTCGACTAGGAAATTAATTTTGCACGACTACTTAGGGTTTGCTGAATAAATCTAAAAACCTTGTTGGATAATATTAGGCACTTTTTCCCTGAAAATTAGGTAATTGACCCCCTGAAAATGGGTAAAACCCCACACCCCACACCCCACACCCCACACCCTACCCCCACGAAAAACTTTTTGCTGCAGACCCTACTTATGAGAACCGATAATTTTGCTAAAATGCCTCTTGGATCATAGTTTCCTTGAGCATTTCTAAACCCTTTTTCACCCGACGGGAGACGGTAACGACACTAATACCTAATTGTTCGGCGGTTTCCCGTTGAGTAAGATCTTTAAGGAAGACAAATTCGAGAATATGACGGGTTTTCTCTTCTAATTGAGCGAGAGCTTGTTGTACACGAATGCGATCCTCTTGACAAAGTTGAAAGCTGCGATAACGGGGATCGGGAACGAGGTCTTTTAAACAAGTATTATTATCTTCATCGTTATTAACCGTCACATCGAGACTGAGGGGTTCACGGTTTTGGAAAGCCAGTTTTACCTCTTGCCATTCTTCGATCGAAATATTTAAAGCGAGGGAGATTTCCGTATCATTGGGTTGACGGTTGTGGACAGTTTGGAAATCCCGACGCACATTGGCCGCTTGTCTGCCTAAATCTAACCAACGACGAGGAATACGAACTGTATAACCTTTATCGCGCAGATGGTGTTGAATTTCGCCGCGAATATAGGGAATAGCGAAGGAACTAAAAGCATGACCTTTGCTGCTGTCAAAACGCTCGATCGCCCGAATTAGTCCCATACAGCCAACTTGCACTAAATCTTCGTAATTTTCATGGCATTGATTGACCCAATGATGAGCTTCCCTTCTGACTAATCCTAGGTTTAACTCCATAATTTGATCCCGTAACTTATTATCTCCTGTTTTTTGGTATTTTTGAAACAGGGTGAGAGTTTCGAGTTTAAGATTTTCTTGATTTACGACAGACATAGGGCGCTAACAGACTTAAAAAATATTGACTATAAAAGATCACTATTGCAATTAGCTTTGACCAATCCCAATACAGTCTAGATGAGAAGCGGCAAGCAATCACAACAATGTAATTTGCTACTATCACTATGATAAGACCTTTATATAAAGACTTGTGTGATTTCACGCAGTCAAGCCGGTATTTAAAGACACCAATAAGCTAAAACCCAGGTAATTAGGGTTTTAGGGTGTGGGGTGTGGGGTGTGGGGTGTGGGGTGTGAATTTTCCCCCGAAAAGTCTTAATCCAACAAGGTTTTCAGATTTATTCAGCCAGCCCTATCTAGAAAACTACAACTCAAACAAAGGTAAACTCCGATCCTTATTTTTCGGCGATTTCGCCAGTAGGCCTAAATGTTCGTAGGCGGCTGCCGTGACTACGCGACCCCGGGCAGTACGATTAAGATAACCTATTTGTAATAAATAAGGCTCATACACCTCCTCGATCGTCTTGGCATCTTCTCCCGTGGCTGCCGCTACCGCTTCCAATCCCACGGGCCTACCTTGAAACTGTTCGATCATCGTCTTTAATACTAATCGATCGGTCCAATCTAAACCCATAGAATCCACATTTAATTCATTTAATCCCTGATCAGCTAACTGGGGAGTAATCACCGTTTCTCCCTTCACCTGTACATAGTCGCGTACTCGTTTTAATAAACGATTGGCAATGCGTGGAGTTCCCCGACTGCGACGGGCAATTTCGATCGCACCCGCTTCAGTAATGGGAATATTAAAAATAGTGGCACTTCTGAGAATAATTGCCGTCAATTCCTCGATTGTATAGAAACGCAGACGTTGAATCAGGCCAAACCGATCGCGTAAAGGGGAAGTTAAAGAGCCAACTTTGGTAGTAGCACCGATTAAAGTAAAGGGAGGTAAAGAAATACTGCGAATTTTCGCCGCTTGACCCTTGCCAATCGTCACATCCAGGCGATAATCCTCCATCGCTGGGTATAATAACTCCTCCGTCACCCGATTCAGTCGATGAATTTCGTCGATAAAAAGAATATCCCGGGGTTGAAGATTGATCAGGATGCCGGTAATGTCCCGGGGACGCTCTAAAGCGGGGGCGGCGGTAATGCGGCAATTTACTCCCATCTGGGCCGCTAAAATTAAAGCCATGGTGGTTTTTCCTAATCCTGGCGGTCCGTAGAAGAGCAAATGATCGATCGCTTCTTGTCTAGCTTTGGCTGCGGCGATGGTGACTTTTAGATTAGCCTTTAAGTCCTGTTGACCGATATAATCCTCTAGGGATTGGGGACGAATCTGCGCTGCTGCTTTTTCCGTTTCTTCTATAGTGGGATTGGGAGTGAGCAGATTTTCCTCGGCAGCCGGGGGGGAATTGTGCGATCGTTTGATGGCCATTGTTACAATCAAGAGTCTAGGATATGTTAGCGAAGCGGATTTTGCCTTGTTTGGATGTCAATAAAGGTCGGGTGGTTAAAGGGGTTAATTTTGTCAATCTTCAGGATGCTGGCGACCCCGTGGAGTTAGCTCGCTTGTATAATCAGGCAGGGGCCGATGAGTTGGTTTTTCTTGATATTACTGCTACCCATGAAGATCGGGACACGATTATTGATGTAGTCTATCGTACGGCGGAACAGGTTTTTATTCCTCTGACAGTGGGTGGCGGTATCCAATCCTTAGAAAATATTAAAAATTTGTTAAGAGCCGGGGCCGATAAAGTCAGCATTAACTCGGCTGCCGTGCGCGAGCCGGAATTGCTCGATCGAGCCAGCGATCGCTTTGGAAAACAGTGTATTGTGGTGGCGATTGATGCTAGACGACGCAAGGATGGGCATAACCCCGGTTGGGAGGTTTATGTTCGGGGTGGACGCGAAAATACGGGTATTGATGCTTTATTATGGGCCCAAGAAGTGGAAAAACGCGGGGCGGGTGAGTTGTTAGTTACCAGTATGGATGCCGACGGCACGCAAGCGGGTTACGATCTGGCCTTGACAAAAGCGATCGCTGAAAGGGTGGAGATTCCTGTGATTGCCTCTGGAGGAGCGGGCAATTGTCAGCACATCTACGAAGCATTGACGGAAGGGCGGGCAGAAGCGGCTTTATTGGCTTCTTTGCTCCATTATGGTCAATTAACCATCGCTGAGGTCAAAAATTATCTGCAAAATCAACAAGTACCCGTGCGTTAGCCAGGGAAAATGAGGGCAAGATTTGCAGAACTTAATCTAGTGATTAAGTCGGTTTTTCGGGAAAAGGATTTCTTTAGGCTGCAACCCAAGAAGAGCAAGGTTTAGACCTAAGCTAAGACACATTTTAACCGCTTACTGTTGCCTCTTGCCGCTTGCCTCTTGCCTAATCTCAACAAGCAATTTAAATTTGCGGGCGGTTTATCGAAAATTTGGGTTAAAACCCCGTCCTTTGAGGACGGCTTTAAGCTACAATGGAAAAAGCGATAACCAAGCTAAAAACTGAACCTTGACAACAGATAGTAAGGGGTTTCGTTCA
>NZ_SFBY01000007.1:0-10625 GCF_007095505.1 Microcystis sp. M_QC_C_20170808_M3Col | reverse complement strand
TTAAATATAGGGAGAAAGGTAGTCGGAGAGGTTGCATTTAGCAAGAATCCGATAGAGAGGCTTGTAGTTAGCCCTGTACGGGTCAAAGCGTACAAAGCTGATTCAAAGTGCGACGTTTGGGTACAGAATTAGTAACTATTATTGCTCAGTAGGTCAGATTTGTTAACAGAAAATACGGCTTATATCTAAGTAGGGTTTGCGGCAAAAAGTTTTTCGTGGGGGCAGGGTGTGGGGTGTGGGGTGTAGGGTGTAGGGTTTTACCCGTTTTCAGAGGGTCAATTACCTAATTTTCGGGGAAAAAGTACCTGAATTTTCCCCCCGACCACTCCAAGAAATGGCACTTTTTGATTTCAAAAAAGCCTAAAGATATTATCCAACAAGGTTTTTAGATTTATTCAGCAGACCCTACTTACAAAATGCTCTAGAAAAAGGATGATGGTATGTGATATAATTTGCTCTTGCTTTCATCTACATATTTAAGTGATTTTGTCAAGAAAATGAGCGAATTAAAATCCCAAATCACAGCTATTGATCATCAACTTTCCAAACGTCCGATCGCTCTCGATCCCGGAGGATATTTTATTATTTATCTAGACCGAGAAGCAGGGTTAATCTGTGCCAAACATTACAGCAATATTATCAATGAAAAAGGTTTAGCCGTCGATCCAGAAACGGGAAAAGTTATCGGTGTTAGGCAAAAACTCGATCGCAATCCTGAGACTATTTACACCGCAAGAACCGCCAAAGAATTAGCCGTCAAAGTGATCGAAGAAAACCAACCTTGTCCAATTACTATGTTCGATCATGCTGCTTATTTAGGTCGAGAATTTACCCGCGCTGAATACGCTTTAATCACCGGTGAAGAATATATTCAGGATTAAAAATTGGGCTTGTCAGTGATCAGTAAACAGTAATCAGTAAACAGGGATAAAGATGAAGATAAATAAGTAAATAACTTAAAACTTAAAACTTACATCTGATAACTGATAACTGATAACTGATAACTGTTAAACCGTGCCTTTAAATAAACCTTGGGGACGGAATAATAACAGCAAGATCATAATTAATAAAGCCACGGCTAATTTATAATCAGAACCAATTAAGGGAACACTAATTTCTTGGGCAACACCAATAATTAAAGCCCCGGCAATCGCTCCGTAGGGATTACCAATACCACCTAAAATCACGGCGGCAAACATTGGTAAGATTAAAAACCAGCCCATATTGGGACGCACTCCCCCAGTAATTAACCCGAACATCGCTCCGGCTAAAGCAGTTAAAACTCCCGTAATTATCCATGTCCAGAAGACAACCCATTCGACGTTAATTCCGGTTACTCTAGCTAAATCGGTGCTGTCAGCTACGGCGCGCATCGCCTTACCGATCTTAGTTTTTTGCAATAACAAATGGAGGGCAATAATAACTATAATTGCCAAACCAATGACTAACAAGCGATCGAAAGCTACTTTAATCCCAAAAATTTCTGTAGCGGTCATCACAGGCAGATCGTAGCGTTGATTACTACCGCCCCAGATCATTAAAATACCATTGCGAAGAAATAAAGCCAAACCGATCGAAATAATAATTAAAGTGGTAGAATCAGCCCGTCGATCGCGCATGGGTTTCCACAATAATCTCTCGGCAATGAGCATGGCAATAGCTGTCACCGCTGCCCCCACCAGCATCGCTAACCAGAGATTAATCCCTTGAGCATTTACCACCCAAGTTATGTAAGCACCCAAAGTCATAAAATCGCCGTGGGCAAAATTAGACAGACGCAAAATGCCACAGGTAAGGGTTAACCCAACAGCAGCCAGAGCAATAATACTGCCGACGGCTAAACCATTGAATAAAAGTTGCGATGTATCCATCAAACCTCTTGTATAAATCAGAAATTGTCCTTAGAAATAGGAGTCAGGAGAGAGAAAATTCATTAACTTTTGTATTTAGCTGAAAGCTGATGGCCCGTTGCTTAAATATTTTTGTTTAGACTAAATTGCATGGCAGTATAAGCTTAGACAGCTATTATAAAGGTTTCTGTGCCAGCAATTTCTAGCGGCCAGCGAAAAGCTGACGGCCGATGGCTTACTGCTATAAAATCAAGAATGCCCACTGATGGAATTTTCCCCTGATGAAGACTATCTTTCGATTAGCGATCGCTTTTTTTGCCTTACTATTTATCCTATCTCCTGTCAATGCCTTAGCTGCCAGTTCTGCTGCTGTCACAGGAGCCAATGCCAGTTATGAAAACCAGAATCTGACAGGAAAGGATTTTTCGGGACAAAATTTGCAATCTGCCCAATTTACTAACGTTAATCTCCAAGATTCTAACTTTAGTTCTGCCGATTTGCGCGGGGCGGTGTTTAACGGAGCCTCTATCATCGAAGGCAACTTTCATGGAGCGGACTTAACCAATGGGTTAGCCTATCTGAGTACCTTTAAAAATTCTGATTTAAGCGATGCCATTTTTGCCGAAGCGATCATGCTGCGTACCATTTTCGAGGGAGTAAACATCAACGGTGCTGATTTTAGTTTTGCCGTGCTTGACGCTCAACAAATCAAAAATCTCTGTGAAAGAGCCGAGGGTGTAAACTCAAAAACCGGCGTCTCTACCCCGGAATCTTTAGGATGTGATCAATGATGCAAACAAGGGTTGGTGTTATTGGTGGTGGACAATTAGCTTGGATGATGGCACAGGAAGCCAAGAAATTAGGCATTTCTCTAATTGTACAAACACCACACCCCGACGATCCCGCCGTTGCTTTAGCTGACGGGGTTGTCTTCGCAGAAATAGCTGACGTGGAAGGCACAAAAAAACTAGCTCAACATTGTGATCTGATCACGTTTGAAAATGAGTTTGTTAATTTAGATGCCCTAGAAGAATTAGCGGACACAGGAGTGAAATTCTATCCTAGTTTGGCAAATCTGCGCCCCCTATTGGATAAATACGAGCAAAGATGTTATTTACGCTCCCTAGGGTTGCCTGTGCCTGATTTTTGGGCGATAGATAATTTATCCCAACTAGAAAATTATCCTTTTCCGCTGGTGCTGAAAGCGCGACGACAGGGTTATGATGGTCAAGGAACCTTTATTATTCGCACTCCTGAAGAATTAAACGCCAAAAAGCCGCAATTAGAGCCTCTTGACTTGATGTTAGAAGCTTATATTCCCTACGAGCGCGAATTAGCCATCGTTGCCGCTAGGGGATTAACTGGGGAAATCGTCACCTATCCCCTGGTGGAAACCCATCAAGAGGAGCAAGTCTGTCACTGGGTAATCGCTCCCGCCACTCTTAACCAATCTTTACACGCTCAAACCGAATATATCGCCCGTCATCTGTTAAGTAGTTTGTCGGCGGTGGGGGTTTTCGGGATGGAATTATTTGTCACTTCCCAGGGAGAGGTATTGATTAATGAAATCGCTCCCCGTACCCATAATTCGGGTCATTACAGCCTTTCTGCCTGTCTTACCTCCCAATTTGCCCTACAACTGCAAGCAGTGGCTAATTTGCCCCTCGGAGCCACGGATTTAAAATCTGCCGGGGCAGTCATGGTTAATTTATTAGGTTTTGAGGATAGTGACGGCGATTACGCCGAAAAACGAGCGATTTTAGCGGCAATTCCGGAGGCTCACGTTTTTTGGTATGGTAAAAAATCCCGTCCGGGTCGAAAATTAGGCCATGTCACCCTGTTAAGAGATACAAGCGATCGCTCTGAGTTATTGGACCTAGCAAAGCAGATAGAAAAGCTTTGGTATGGTTGTTAGGGAAGTGGGGTGTGGGGAAGTGGGGGTGTGGGGAAGTGGGGAAGTCGGGAAGTGGAGCATTTGGCTGAAATTTCCCTAAACCCCTAAACCCCTAAATCCCTATCACCCTGACTCCTGAACCCTGAATCCTGCTCCCAGCAACAAACTTTTCCAGTAAATCCTAATTAAAAGACTTTTTTGATTGCCTCGGCGAGTTTTTGACTAATTAACTCGTTACCGTCTCGACTGAGATGAATATTATCGATATAGAGAGAATCGGGATTGGGATGGGCTTGAAAAATGGGCAGAAAATCTAGATAAAAAATCTGCTGGTTGCTGGTGAAATCTGCTAGTCTTTGACGGGCTTTTAATTCATAATCTCGCCCCTGTTTTTGAGCTTCGCGAATTAGGGGGGTAATAGCGATAATTAAACGGGCTTGATTAGCCTGAGCAAGGGCTTGAATTTGGGCAAGAGCGGTTAAATTATTGTCCACTCGATCGCCCCCTTCTCGCACCGGTGGCAGGGGGGGATAACGCTTAAAATATCGATCGTACAATTCGATTAAAGCTAAAGCCGGCCGGCGAGCGGGATAATTAATTTCTCGTCCCACCACCGCCGAACTAGGAGCTAAAGCGAACAGATCATCGGTGTTCATTAATAACACAATCACCTGGGATTCAAAGGTTCCGAAACGTCGCAGATAAGCCAATTGATTGCGCGGTCCCCAAGAATTGGCCGAAGCATTGAGAACCTCCACTGAACCAGTCAGATTCTGGCCTAAATTTTTGGTGATTAAAGCAGAAATGGTCTCTTTTTGATCCGTCCACCAGGAGCCATTAGCGATCGAATCACCGATTAACAGTATTCTCGTCGTCTCCGGGGGCCGTTGAGGTGTAATCGGATCGCTCCGCATCGAATACTGATTAACGGCGATAAGATTAGAAAAACGGCGCGTTTGTTGATTAGGAGCCAAAAGATAGCCAATTTCAGCATCAGCTTCGTAAATAAGCGGATTACCGAACCCGAAGACAATTCTTAAAATAGCCTCAAGGAAAAGGGCAAGGGCGAAAAGAACGCCTAGAATGATTAAAGACAGCCGAATGATACCAATTTCTAATAACACGGATAGATGAGAGTTCGCTAATTTATGATCCTAAAGTGTCTCATACTTTCTACATCCATCTCATGAAAAGGAGTTAAGGGCAATGTCAGACTTAAATCGTGGCATCATGAAATTCGAGGGAGCCGATAAACCGGCAGTAGTGGCGATATCGTCGATTATCGTTATCGGTAGTATTATTGCTCTGATTCTTTGGGCAATGAAAGTCGCCTACATCTAGTTAACTAGAATAATTTCGCTCACTTTTGGCATCACTCGGTTTAAATTTCTTGCCATCACGATCTCACCTCTTGTCCCCTTGAGCCTGTAGGATAGGGTCAAGGGATAAATTGCTAGTTCCCTCTATCGCGCTTGCTAGTCACACTCGACTCGAAACAGATCATCGATGAGCAGATCAACTTCTGTTTTAACAGAACTGTTGCAGTTACTCCCCCAATGGCGATCGCAGATGTACTTCAAAGCATCCCTGACTGCGTTATCCCACGCCATGGAGGATCAGGTTTTAGCGGAAGACGATCAACCGTTAGTGATTGCCAGTTTTCAGCGTGAGCGCTTTTATCGTCAAGAGGCCCATCGCTATCGACGCATTGCCCACAAAAGCGGGCAAGTTTATGTTTTGTCGGCCCCAGAAACCGATTTTAAGCATAGTTCCGACATTTACGAGACGATCGCTTTTCAACCGGAGGACAGTTTAGCCCAAGAATGGCATCTAGTGGTTATCGGTCGCCATTATGCTAGTTGTTTAATCTGTCGGGAACGAACCCATCTGACAGCAGAGGGGGAAAATGGGGCAGCTATGGATAATAATCGTCGTTTTGAGGGGATTTGGACGAGTGATCGCCATGGGAGTCAACAGGCCGCCCAAATTCTTTTAAATCATATTCTCGATTATCGTCCCGAACTAGCGGAGAAAATTAGGCGCGCCCAAGAAGAATACCTGATCTGTGAACTGACGGACAGGGATCATCAAGAGGAAGCAGATCCCTTTATCCAGCGATTAGTCACTTATTTGCAAGCAGGACAGTATAAACTGCTGAAAGCCAATCGTTCCTTGGCATCGAAAGAACACAAGGAAAGACTGATCAACTCGGTGACAGCCTCGATCCGTCGTTCCCTCGATCCGGAAGCTATCCTACAGGTGGCAGTGCAGAAATTGGGGCAGGGATTGGGAGTCTGTCGCTGCGTGGTCTATCGTTGTCATGAGGCCGACATTAACGCCACCATCGAACACGAATTTTTAAACCCCGGCATTAGTTCCATCAAAGGACAAAAATGGCCACTGAAAAATAATCCTCTTTTTCAGGAAGTGCTGGAATTGAGAGAATCCCTGAAAATCGAAGACGCTATTCACGATCCCCGTCTCCCCGGCGATTCCATTCAAAATCTCGTGCGGGAATGTTCCATCTATTCCTGGTTATTAGTACCGATTTTTTACCAAAGTCGTCTCTTGGGAATGTTGGAACTGCATCACTGTGGACCCTATACCACCACTTGGAAAAGCGAGGATGTCGCCCTTGTGGATGCGGTGGCCACTCAAATCGGAGTCGCCCTCATTCAAGCAGAGGCATACGCTAATTTACAGGATTTAAATGAACAATTGGCCGCCCTCGATCGCACTCGTTCTAATTTGGTCGCCATTACCGGCCACGAATTACGCACCCCCCTCTCCACCATTCAAGTCTGTCTAGAAAGTTTGGCCTCGGAACCGGATATGCCGGCAGAAATGCGCCAAATTATGCTTGATACTGCCCTGAAAGATGCGGAACGAATGCGTAAATTAATCCAAGATTTTTTAACTCTTTCTAGGTTAGAAAGTGGCCGGGTTAATTGGAATCCCGAAGCTTTATCCTTATCGGAATGTGTGGAATTAGCCATCAGTCACGTTCACTCCCGCAATCTCGACAACGACAACCCAAAAATTATCAATCTTGTCCCCCCCAATCTGCCCTTTGTTTTAGCCGATGGCGAGTGGTTAGTGGAATTACTCTCCAAACTGCTCGATAATGCCTGTAAGTTTACCGGACGGGAGGGAAGTGTCTCGATCGAAGTCGCTTCGGGAAAGCCAAAAACTCTAGAAGTAACCATTTCTGACACTGGACGCGGGATCGAACCCAATCGTTTAGAACAGGTTTTCGATCGCTTTTACCAAGAGGAGGGGGCCCTGCGACGCAGTGCCGGGGGAACCGGTTTAGGACTGGCTATCTGTCGTCAGATCGTTAATGGTTGGGGCGGCGAAATTTGGGCAGAATCCCAGGGAAAAAATAACGGCAGTCAGTTTCATTTTACTATTCCAGTATTTAAAGATAAAACTAAGGATAATCCCCAAAATACCGCTCCTAAAAAATCCTCCCGTCGTCCTGCCAGTAAACGTAAATAGCGGCTGGTTGCCCGTTTAGTTTTTGCTCTTTGCTCGTGACTTCCTATTCCTTTTCTTCATCAAAAACTAAACAAAAAAGCATTAAAAAAGAAGCATCAAACCCCCAAGATATATAATAAACTTAAAAGAGTAATCAATTAGTCGTTTTTAGGTGAAAAAATTATGGGACGCGCCAATAGAGTGGTTTTAGCTTATTCCGGAGGAGTCGATACTTCCGTCTGTATTCCCTATCTCAAACAGGAATGGGGAGTGCAAGAAGTGATTACCCTAGCCGCCGATTTAGGACAGGGAGACGAATTAGGACCAATTCAAGAAAAAGCTCTGCGCTGCGGAGCGATCGAATCCTTAGTCGTCAATGCTCAAGAAGAATTCGTCAAAGAATACGCTTTTCCCTCAATTCAAGCTAATGCCCTCTACGAAAATCGTTATCCCCTTTCTACCGCCCTGGCTCGTCCTTTAATCGCTAAATTATTAGTAGAGGCCGCCGAGAAATACGGGGCCGATGCCGTCTCTCACGGCTGCACCGGCAAAGGTAACGATCAGGTGCGTTTTGATGTGGGCATTATGGCCCTCAATCCTAGTTTAAAAGTTCTCGCTCCCGCCCGGGAATGGGGCATGAGCCGGGAAGAAACCATCGCCTACGGGGAAAAATTCGGGATCGAGTCTCCCGTGAAAAAATCCTCGCCTTTTAGTATCGATCGTAACCTGTTGGGGCGCAGTATTGAAGCCGGTCCCTTGGAAGATCCGATGACGGAACCCCCGGAAGAAATCTATTTAATGACCAAAGCGATCGCCGATACTCCCAACGAGCCGGAATACGTCGATATTGGTTTTAATCAGGGGATTCCTGTCAGTTTAAACGGAGAAAATCTCGCTCCCGTCACGCTAATTAGTCAATTAAATGACCTAGTGGGTAAACACGGTGTTGGTCGGTTAGATATGATCGAAAACCGGGTGGTGGGAATTAAATCCCGAGAAATTTACGAGGCCCCGGCTTTATTAGTTTTAATTGATGCTCACCGAGACCTAGAAAGTTTGACTTTAACTGGAGATGTTACCCAATATAAACGGGGAATTGAAGATACCTACGGACAGTTAATTTATAAAGGATTGTGGTACAGTCCCTTAAAGGAAGCGATCGATGCTTTTATCCTCAAAACCCAAGAACAGGTAACGGGATCGGTGCGAGTCAAACTGTTTAAAGGTAACGCTAAAGTGGTCGGTCGTCAGTCAGTCAATTCTATCTATTCTCCCGATTTAGCTACCTATGGGGCCGAGGATCAATTTGATCATAAAGCTGCCGAAGGTTTCATCTATGTTTGGGGATTACCCAGCAAAGTTTGGGCCGAAAAAACTAGAGGGAAGTAATCAACAATCCTCCCCTAAGTAAGTGGGTTTTAATTCAGATCCCCCCGACTATCAGCACCCTCCTTATTAAGGGGAGAAGGGGGGGATCAACAAAAATTAAATTTGAACCAGACTCGATAACTGATTTAAATTTGATTACCAATTTTATCAGACTTAGGATTGTTAATAAAATTGAATATAACTAATGAAATTACTTTTTTAGAACCATGCCAGCAAAAGATATTTACCATGAAGCCGTGAAAAATGCCTTAATTAGGGTTTGCTGAATAAATCTAAAAACCTTGTTGGGTAAGACTTTTAGACTTTTTTTACCTCAAAAAGTGCCAACCATTGGAGTGGTCGGGGGGAAAATTCAGGTACTTTTTCCCCGAAAATTAGCTAATTGACCCTCTGAAAACGGGTAAAACCCCACACCCCACACCCCACACCCTACCCCCACCGAAAAACTTTTTGCCGCAAACCCTATCTAGCCATTAAAGACAGCATTTATGAAAATTTTTTCCAACCAGAATCAATTCAGGCTATTGTGAAAATAAATCAATTACTTTTGCTGGTTGTTGAAATGGAAAAGGAGAAAATTTTACAATGGATAGATTAAAAAAATATCGTAATGCCATTAAAAAAGTATTAACAGAATATCACGAATGGGTTTCTGGTTCTGCTAATTTAGATCAAGAAAGTTGTCTTGTTTTTGATGAGATACATGATCAGTATTTTTGGCTTTTTATGGGTTGGGAAGGCAAGAAAAAAATCAGGAATATTCAAGTCCATATTAGGATTAAAAATGAGAAGATTTATATTGAGGAGGATGGGACTGAGGAAGGTATCGCTACGGAATTATTAAGGGAGGGTATTTCTAAAGAAGATATAGTTTTAGCTTTTTACGATCTGGAAACTCGTAAGTTAACAGGGTTTGCTGTGAGTTAAGTTATCGGCAAATCTTGCCTCGAAATCGCCAAAAAATTTGAGTTATAATTATAATATCTCTATAAACCAGCATCAAAAAAGCTTATGGCTATTTCAATTACTTTAACTTTACCTGATGAGATTTTTAATCTAGCTCAATCCTTAGCCCATTCAATTAACCGTGATCTTAATGATATATTAGTAGAAGCGATCGCTTTTTCTATTAGTCCCAATTATCAAGGCGAAAAAATCTCATCCCTAAATTCATTATCAGATGAAGAAATTATCAAATTAACTCAATTACAAATGGCATCAGAACAGGATCAAAGATTAAGCGAGTTGCTCAATGAACAACAAGAGAGGGATTTATCAACCTTTGAAAATAGGGAACTTTGGTCATTGATGCAAATTTATCAAATAAACTTGTTAAAGAAGTCTCAAGGATTAAATGAAGCGTTTAAAAGAGGATTAATTTCCCCCTTAGAAGCATGAATCCTAACCCTATTCCCGACTATACTAAAGATAAAATTCGCCAACAAGCTAACAATCGCTGTGGGTATTGTTTAAGTTTACAAAAATATGTGTTAGGATTGCTGGAGATTGAACATATCATACTAAATCCGGTTATTAAAAACTGATTATTTACTGCCCCTTTTGCATGAGTGCCTCTCCCGATATGTAGCCTATACTTAACGGATTTAGTATCACTTCCGATTTTATGACTCAATCCAAGCTTTTGGGGGGTTCTACCCCCCAAACCCCCCGCGCATTAGTTTTTCGGTGGGATGCTTACAGACAGCTGCTGACACATTTGTAATCATCTAAGAGTCACTGATAATTGCTGATTGTCGGTATTCCTGCAAATGTAAGATGCACCCAGTCAATTTATTGCGGGGGAACCTAGGAGCGAAGGTGATAATTTGGGTCAAAGAAATAAGTAGAGGTAGAACCTCGCTTATCTGCGTTGCAAGGTTCTACCTTGCAACGAGTCAAAAATATTTATATAGGGTCTGCTGAAAAAGTTTTTCGGTGGGGGTTGGGGGTTGGGGGATGGGGGATGGGGGATGGGGGATGGGTTTTACCGATTTTCAGGTGGTCAACTACCTAAT